>JAGRAG010000140.1 GCA_020435025.1 Bdellovibrionales bacterium
TAAAAATCCGACTTTGAAATTTGAAGTTGTAGTGCATTTTAACTTAGCTTCTGCTCGTGACGGTCTTGGACAATGTGAATTAGCTGCTAAGAGATATCAAAAGACCGCTCGATATGCGGTAAAACGTTTTCCACAGGTGGAAGCTTTAAGTTTACTTCGGCTCAGTTATGCCTATGAGTGTTTGGGTTTGACTTCGAGAGCGGCTGTGACTTTGGTGGATGTATACAATCGTCGGAAATATTTGCCAAAAGAAGTGGCTCTCGCAGAGGTTCCCGCACGGTTGGCAGGTTCTTATGCTCAGTTAGGAAATCAGAAGTTGGCTGACAAGTATTTTAAAGTGGCCGAAAGAGGTTTAGGTCAGTTGCGCAACACAAGGGACACCGCTTTGGCACGAAGAGAGTTGTTGGCAAAGACTTTATTTTTAATGGGAAAAATGAAAACGGATTCTATTGAAAAAGTGGGAGCCTTAAAATTTATGGAGAGCATGGAGTACTTGCAGAAATATCTTTTAAAGTCCGTAGAGATGGGAAGTGTTGAGTGGTCCGTTCGAGCTGGCAACCACCTTGTTGATGTTTACAAAGACCTATGGACGCAATTGAATCGTGATCCGTTTGCGGGGGAGAAGAAAGATCAGCAAAATCGAGATAAGTTGATTCAACAGGTAAAGATTGCCCAGAAAGCCTATTTTAATTTAACAAAATTAAAAGAGAGCCGCTTTCCAGGAGATATGGATGAACCTAAAGTCATCGATTTTTTCAAAGACATTGACGTTCAGGAAAGTAAATTTCAGATGTTTATTGCAAGTAATGTTGTCGGAAGTGAGCTCACCCCCGAGGCAAAAAAACTTGACTCCCTTAAAAGAGAGGGTAGAGGTGTGGGAAAATCTACGGTTTTGGAAAAGGAAAACGTGAAAAAAAGCCGTTTGCCTGAAAAAAAGAAAGGTCCTGGTTTATGAGTGCAAATGTGATGAATCAATATTCTAAGGGGCTTTTCCATATAATTTCTGGAATAAAGCTTATCATGAGGTCACCTAAATTGATGGCTTTTTCGGTCATCCCTTTTTTGATTGACCTTTTGTTGCTGTATATTGGTTTTTCTTGGGGTTGGGGGGAAATCGCTGGCAAAGCAGATTTGATTGTCGCTAAGGTGTTTGACCCTGGAACCATATGGTACAGCGTTTTGTATTATCCTTTATGGATACTTTTCACAGCGACGTTTGTGCTCTTACTTGTTTATTCTGTATTCTTAGTTGCGACGGTAGTGGCAGCTCCCTTTAATGCTTTGCTGGCCGAAGAAGCGCTGAAGTATTTAAATAAATTGGAAGATCGTAAGTTTAAACTGAACCGATGGGTTCAAATGACGACGAAAATGATGATTGTTGCTTTAATGAAGGCAGTCATTTTCGCGATTGTTGGACTGGTTTTATTTGTAATGTCATTTATACCTGGATTGAACCTAGTTGCGGCTTTTTTAGCCTGTTTAATTATCGCATTTGATAATATTGATTATAGCCTTGAGATTTATGAGTTGAGTCTCAAGCAACGGTTTGAGTTTTATCGTCAGAATATTACTGAGTTTTCTGGTGCAGCTTCTTTTCTCGCCTTGACAGTTCTGATTCCCGGACTCACATTGCTTTTATTGCCCGCTGCAGTTGTGGGCTCGGCGGAAATGGCCGGAAGAGTAAGGGGCGGTGTGGTATCCAATGAAAAGTCAAATTCATAGAAATATCGTTGAAAATTTTGAAATTGTAAAAAGATGGTTTAAAGATCAAGAAGGGGGATTGCAGTTTCCCTTGTATATGAGTTTTGACATTCGCGATTCAGGAAAGAAAGTGGTTCCTGTTGATGCCAATTTGTTTCCCGCCGGTTTTAATAATATTTGTGCGACGGATAAAGAAAGCGCCATAGAGCTAGTAGGTGAGTATCTCGATACGCATTTTCCGGGACAGTGCAAAGGCATCGTTTTAGTTACGGAAGAGCATACTAAGAATGCTTACTATTGGGAAAATGTTTACACTCTTTTAACTTTGATCAAAGAGGCGGGTAAGGATGTCCGTGTCACATTTCCTCGACCTGTTTCGGACAGCTTTGAAGTGGAATCAGCAAACGGACAGCGAATTAAGATATGCACGAATGAGATTGTGGAAGGTCAGTTTCTTGTAGATGGTCGTGAGGCCTCGTTAATTATTTCAAACAATGATTTTTCTGATGATAAAAGTGAGTGGCTTAAAGATGTCCGCATACCAGTTGTCCCTCCACATGAAATGGGCTGGCATGTGCGGCGTAAAGATAAGTTCTTTTCATTTTATAATAGTTTAGCTGGCGAATTTTCAGAACTTATCAAGCTGGATCCGTGGGTTTTGTCTGTGAAAACAGAAAGCTTTCCGAGTTTTGATATTGGCGACGAAGAAAACAGAGAAAAGCTGGCAGTGAAAGTCGATGAGTTTTATAAGTCCTTAGTAGTCGAGCACCAAAAAAGAGACCTCCATGAAGACCCATTTATTTATGTAAAAAACAGTGCGGGTACTTATGGTCTTGGGGTCAGTATGGTCCGTTCGGGAGACGATGTCAGAAGTTGGACCTATAAATCTCGTAAAAAAATGAAGGCGGCTAAGGGTGGAGGGGGAGTCTCTTCTCTCATTTTACAGGAGGGTATTCCTACATCAATAGTTTCTGAAGGATCCTCTGCAGAGCCAGCCCTGTACCTCGTTGGCGACCGCCTTGCTGGAGGTTTTTTGCGCACCCATATGCAAAAAGGACCACAAGATAGTTTAAACAGCCCCGGTGCTGTCTTTCGAAGGCTGTGCGTGAGTGATTTAAAAATCAATGTCGAAGGTCATCCCATGGAAAATGTATACGGCTGGGTCGCAAAGCTAGGAGCTCTTGCCGTAGCAAAAGAGGCCAAAGAAGCTGGAGTGGAGTTAAAAAATTACCGCTGCCAATAAAGGAGAACGTTTCAGAAATTTTTTGAGTTGAGTTCTTTATCGAAGTCATTCGCCCAGAAAAACGTGATGGGCTTTTCTAAAATGTCTCGCATCCGATTTTCATCGATACTAATTTCTTTTCCCGGGATTTCTGTACTTTTTAATTGAATTGCGGCAAGTCCCCAAACACGAGGCCACTCATCGCCAATATTTGAAAAACTAATAGAGATGTTTCCGACCTCATGAAAGTCTAGCGAAATGTTCCCTGTTTTTTGTTTTAAGATTTTCGCCATTGGAATCCATATAGCGTTGATATGATCGCTCGAATTTTCATAACTGCAAGGGCCTTGAACCAACATTTCGGGTGGCTCACCATGAACCAACATGTCTCCAGCCTTGAAAACCAACACCACTTTGTCATAAGCTCTGCACGCAAATTCTTTACTGCCATTGGCGTTTTTAGAAACGAAGTGGCCCAATTCAATACCGACGGACTCTTCATTCATAAGAATCTTAGCAGCGGCCAACAACCGTTCTTGTGAATGGCTGATGAGTTGACTGCCTTCTAAGTGCGAGAAATCAAACTGTTTGTTTATTGCGGCAGGATGTCTGTGATGGTTGGTGCTATAGAAAAAGACCTGTTGATCCCAAGAGTTGTAAGAGACCTTGTAAAATGAATAAAATCCGCCAATAAAAGCAAGTATGGGTATTAAAATAAGGTGTTTGGTCGAATTCATAATCTATATATCGGCCATCGTTTGATTATTTATTAAGTTCTTTCAATCCCGTCCATAGATTTACAACCTAAGTCCAGGTCCTTTGGGTCTCAGTAGCAATAAACGGGGCCCCTCTTCTTAGTTAATCCATAGACTCCGTGGGATCGTACTTTTCTTCCGAACCCACGATGCAAAATTGGTTGAGATAAGAAGTTAAAATCTTCATGAACGGAGATTTAGAACTTTCTTGCCACCTCAACTAAAGTCCGGACCATAACGCCAGAGGCCCCTTTTGCTGGAGAGTAATTCTGACGATTGCCCGTATTCCATCCTGTGCCTGCGATATCACAGTGGACCCATGGGATTCCTTCTCCGACAAAATTAGATAAAAAAGCCGCTGCTGTAGCACTTCCTGCATAACGGGTCGAAGATAGGTTGGACAGATCTGCATGGGTGCCTTTCATGTCATCGTGATGGTCTGAGATTAGTGGCATGTGCCAGACTTTTTCTCCACTGCGATCAGCTCCTTCTTTGACTTTGTTTATAAGCTTGTCGTCATTGCCATAGATCCCCGTGTGCGAGTTTCCGAGAGCTACCACCATAGCCCCAGTTAAAGTCGCTAAATCAATGATGGCGCCAGGCTTTCTATCTGAGGCATATGATAAGGCGTCCATTAATATCAGGCGTCCTTCAGCATCCGTATTTAAAACTTCTATTGTTTTACCGTTTCGCGCGGTTAGGACGTCTCCAGGCTTCATTGCGGAAGCACCTGACATATTCTCTGAAGAAGGGACGTAAGCAACAACATTTACTTTAAGTTTTAATTTTGCAATGGCTATCATGGCACCAATGACCGCGGCCCCACCTTGCATGTCGTATTTCATTTCATGCATATTTGCGGGCGGTTTTAAATCAATACCCCCGGAATCAAAAGTTAGTCCCTTTCCGACTAAGCAAAGTGGTTTTTTGGAGGCTGCAGCTCCTTTGTACTCCATGATGATAAAACGAGGGTCTTCACTGGACCCTTGAGCCACCCCTAATAACCCTCCCATTTTCTCTTTTTCGATCTGGGCTTTCGTCAGGGCCGTGACTTTTAACTTTGTCCCTTTAGCAGCATCGGCTGCAGCCTTTGCCAATAAAGTGGGAGTCATTTTGTTTCCTGGAGAATCACCCAAAATACGAGTCAAGTTTGTGGCTTCTGCTAAGATTTCCGCTACTTCTAGAACAGATTTTGCTTTTGCTGTTGTCACTAATTTTCCGCAGCCCAAGGTGACAGAGTCTAAGCTGGTGGTTTTTTTGGATTTAAAGTGATCAAAATCATAAGCCGCAAGGAGCAGGCCTTCAACAAACGCTTGAAGACCATCCGTTGCGGGTTTTGACTGTTTTAAAAGGCTATCTAGATGAACAGTTGCTGTCAGAGCTTTTTGAGCTTTTAACTGTTGATAAGTGACGGCTCCAGCTTCTCTGAGGTTCTCGTTACTAATTTTTTTTGTATCCCCTAGGCCTATGGCTAGCAGATGCTTAAATCCCCCAACGTATGAGTTTCGAAAAAATAGCGATTCTTTCGGTTGTGCTTCGAAAACCTTATTTGTAAAAGCCTCTTCAACCGTTAGCAAAATTTCCTGATCAGCTCCGTCCACGGATACGGACTTTTTGCTAGGTGTTGTAAAAACGACGAGGGTTCCTGTTTCTTCTGCGTCACTACTCAATTTTTTCACTTGAAACTTCATAGAGAGAGTCTCCTTTTGGGGCACACTGCGGATAACGCGGCGCAATTATCGATAAATATTTCAATCTGACTCGACTTACTAGCATAGGCAAAGTTTTGATGAAAGCATTTTGTGTGACTGTTAAGTAGAAGAGAAAATAACCCGAAGGGAACTTGTCAGTCTGAAAAGAAACCATATATTTATGGGGACTTTGGGCGGAACAGCGAAAGACTAGAAGATGGGAAAGAGCTCGTCGATCGGATCCGCTGAATGTAGAATAAGGGATGAAGTAGAATCTGAACAGGGAGAAGGCAGCTTGGCATTAATACCGATGGTGATAGAACAGACCCCCAAAGGGGAGAGAAGTTATGATATCTACTCGCGTCTTTTAAAAGATAGAATTGTTATTTTAGGTGGACCCGTTACGGATGATGCTGCCAATAGCATCATTGCTCAAATGTTTTTTCTCGAAATGGAAAACCCAGAAAAAGATATTCAGTTTTATATTAACTCTCCTGGTGGAAGCGTTTCTGCTGGATTGGCAATTTATGATATTATTCAATTTGTAAAATGCGATGTCGCGACCCTCTGTATGGGAATGGCGGCCAGCATGGGATCTCTTTTGCTTGCCGCTGGGACAAAGGGCAAAAGATCGATTTTACCGCATAGCCGTGTGATGATTCATCAGCCTTTGATCGGTGGTGGAGGTATTTCTGGGCAGGCGAGTGATATTCAAATTCATGCAGAAGAGATGATCCGTACTAAGAAATTACTTACGGAAATTTATGTAAAGCACACAGGTAAAGATTTTGACACTCTTACAACGGCTATGGACCGTGACAACTTTATGAGTCCAGAAACAGCAAAAGAGTGGGGCATCGTAGACGCAATCGTGGAAAGCCGTAAGGCAGTTAAAAAGTAAGAGGCGAATATGACAAAAAAAGACAACTCATACGGGAACCTTTGTTGTAGTTTTTGTGGAAAAGGGCAAAAAGAAGTTAAAAAGCTAATTGCCGGTCCCGGAGTTTATATTTGTGATGAGTGTATTGATCTTTGTAACGATATCATCACCGAGGAAAAAGAGCGTGAAGAAGTTGGCAAGGCCATCTTAAAAGTTCCAAAGCCTACAGACATTCATGCTTTTTTAAATGATTATGTGATTGGTCAGGAGCGTGCAAAAAAATCATTGGCTGTAGCGGTTCACAACCATTATAAAAGAGTGAATTCGACTAAGACTCGTAAAAAAGATGATGTTGAAATTGCCAAAAGTAACATTTTACTTATTGGTCCAACAGGCTCGGGTAAGACCCTTTTAGCACAGACGATTGCTAAGATATTAAATGTTCCATTTGCCATGGCAGACGCCACAGCGCTAACCGAAGCTGGTTATGTGGGCGAAGACGTGGAAAACGTCGTTTTAGCGCTCTTGCAGGCAGCCGACTATGATGTCGAGAAAGCTCAGCGAGGGGTGATTTATGTGGATGAAATTGATAAGATCACTCGCAAATCAGAAAACCCGTCAATCACTCGAGATGTGAGTGGTGAAGGTGTCCAACAGGCTCTTTTGAAAATTTTAGAAGGGACAGTGGCAAATTTGCCTCCTAAAGGAGGAAGGAAGCACCCTCAGCAAGAGTTCATTCAAGTAGACACGTCTAACATTTTGTTTATTGTTGGGGGCGCTTTTGTTGGTCTTGATAAAATTGTGGAAAACCGAGTAACGCATAAGGCCTTGGGTATCTCAGCTGATATAAAAACTTCAGATGAGAGAATGGCTGAGCAAATTAATATTATGCACAAGGTTGAACCTGACGATTTGGCTAGGTTTGGATTGATTCCGGAGTTCATCGGTCGTCTTCCTGTGATTTCGATTTTAGAACCTCTTGATGAATCCGCATTGATCGACATTTTGTCTCAACCCAAAAATGCGTTAACTAAACAATATAAGAAATTGTTTAGTTATGAAGATGTGGAGTTGACATTCACGGATGGCGCTCTGAAAGCGGTTGCCTCTGAAGCTATCAAAAGAAAAACGGGAGCTCGAGGGCTGCGTGGCGTAATAGAAGAGGCAATGTTGGATATAATGTACGATATTCCTTCCAAAGAAAACGTGAAAGAAGTTATAATCGATGAAGGAGTTATTACAGAAGGTAAGGCTCCTGAGTTGATCTATCGATCTGAAAAGGAAGTGAGGAAAAAACAGGCGGATGTAGAAAGCGCCTAGTTTAACCGGAATAGCTTCCTCGAGGGTCAAAGGTCTAGGAGACTTTTCCGAGGAGGGAGCTAGATGTCTGAAAAAAATGAATATCCGCTGTTACCGTTAAGAGATCTCATCATCTTTCCCCACATGATGATGCCATTGTTTGTGGGTCGTGAAAAAAGTATAAGTGCCCTCGAAGAAGCTATGAACAATCAAACGGAAATTGTTCTTGTGGCTCAGAAGGATCCTAAAAATAATGCCCCAAAACCTGAGGACATCTTTGAGGTCGGAACCTTAGGAACAATCATTCAGCTTTTACGTCTTCCTGATGGAACAGTAAAAGTTCTGGTTGAAGGGAAAAGACGAGTCAAAATTAAAGAATACGTCAAAGAAGACACTTTTTTCGTCGTGCGAGTCGACCATGTTAGCGACGCTCCAGAAAATGAACTAGAAGCACAAGCATTAGTCCGTTCTGTGAAAACCACTTTTGAATCTTATGTGAAATTGAACAAGCGTATCCCACCAGAAATCCTTATGCGAGTGTCTTCGATTGAAGAGATTGGTGAGCTTGCCGATATTATAGCGGCTCAGCTGAATCTAAAACTCGAAGACAAGCAGAGAATTTTAGAGATCTATGATCCTGGTCAAAGACTCGAAGAATTATTAAACATGATGACTTCGGAAATTGAAATTTTAGAAGTCGAAAAGAAGATCCGCTCTCGTGTTAAAAAACAGATGGAACGATCTCAAAAAGAATACTATCTGAACGAGCAGATGCAGGCGATTCAGAAAGAGCTGGGAGAAAAAGACGATTATGCGGCAGAGCTAGAAGAGTTAGAAGAGAGACTTGCTGAAAAACCTATCTCTGAAGAGGGACGCAAAAAAGTTCAAAAAGAGATTAAAAAGCTTAAGATGATGTCTCCTATGAGTGCGGAAGCCGCCGTTGTTCGTAACTATGTTGACTGGATGTTGGATCTTCCGTGGTCGGCCTACGCTAAGGAGACTCACGATATTCAGCGAGCCCGAGACATTTTAGATGCAGATCATTGGGGTTTAGAAAAAGTGAAAGAGAGGATTCTTGAACACTTAGCTGTTCAGGCGATCACTGACAAACTACATGGTCCTATTCTGTGTTTAGTGGGGCCTCCTGGGGTCGGTAAAACATCTTTGGCCAAATCTATTGCCAAGTCTTTAGGCCGCTCTTTTAGTCGTATTTCCCTAGGCGGCGTACGTGACGAAGCGGAGATTCGCGGTCATAGAAAAACTTATGTGGGTGCGATGCCAGGGAAGATTCTTCAGGCGATGCGAAAATGTGATACAGGAAATCCTCTTTTGTTGCTCGATGAAATTGATAAGATGAGCAATGACTTTAAAGGCGATCCTTCGGCGGCACTGCTTGAAGTGTTAGATCCTGAGCAAAACATTAATTTTAATGATCACTATTTGGAAGTCGATTATGACTTGTCAAAAGTGATGTTTATCACGACGGCGAACTCTCTGCATCCGATTCCTCGGCCGCTTTTAGATCGTATGGAAATTATCAGTTTGGATGGATATATCGAAGAAGAGAAATTCAACATTGCTAAGAAGTACCTTGTTCCAAAGCAATTGGAACTTCATGGTCTTGAAAAATATAATGTCACTTTTTCTGAACCGGCAGTTCGCGAGATCATTCGCTCTTACACCAGAGAGGCTGGGGTCAGAAATTTAGAGCGAAAGATAGCAACAGTTTGTAGAAAAGTGGCTAAGGAGATTGTGGAAGAACAGGCGTCAGGAAAAACAGCGAAAGGCAAAAAGTCAAAAGCGGCATCCGGAAGTAAAAAAGCTAAAGGTGCTGGGTACGTTGTCACTCCCAAGAAGGTTGCGGAGCACCTAGGCTCTGACAAGTACAAGTTTGGTAAAGTCGAAGGAAAAAATGAGATCGGATTGACCAATGGAATGGCTTGGACGGAAGTGGGTGGAGATCTTTTACAGGTGGAAGTCTCTGTTGTTCCAGGTCGAGGAAAGTTCACCATTACGGGCCAGCTAGGTGACGTCATGAAAGAGTCATGTACTGCGGCGATGAGTTATGTTCGTTCCCGGGGTCCTCTTTTCGGGTTTGAAAAAGAGTACTACCAAGAAATTGATACTCATATTCATTTACCGGAAGGTGCTATTCCAAAAGATGGGCCATCAGCAGGTATCGCAATTGTTACAAGTATTGTGTCAGCAATGACGAAGTTTCCAGTTCGTAAGGATGTGGCAATGACGGGTGAGGTCACCTTGAGAGGGCGTGTTCTCGCTATCGGAGGCTTACGGGAAAAGGTCCTCGCTGCTCACCGGGGTGGAATTAGGATCATTATTTGTCCTAAGGACAATGAGAAAGATTTGAAAGACATTCCTAAGGAAGTTTTAAAAGATCTTAAGGTGGTGCTGGTCAACCATGTGGACCAAGTTTTGGTTCATGCCTTAGATATTAAGTCGGCCAAAGATATCTTTAAGGTACGAAGCGTTCGCGATGCGGGCATTCGCGCTCAATACACGGGCGAGCGTTTGAGCCATTAGAAAATATAGGCTCTAAATGAAATATTATAAGCAGGAGACGAAAACCTCCTGCTTTTTTTATTCATACCAATCCCCAAAAATAATTCCCGTTCGTTGTTGCGCTGTCGTGGTATTCTTATACAGCTTCCTGCTAGCTCCTTCGGGAATGGGTTCAATGATAGCGGATCCACCCACGTTTTAATTATGAGGGAACTTTTTAAAGGACTTTTGTTCTCATAAATGGCCTCAAAAGCGAGTTTGGGTGGTGC
>JAGRAG010000141.1 GCA_020435025.1 Bdellovibrionales bacterium
GAATATTGAGTAGTCGTAAACAAACTCAGCCTTAACAATGTCTCCCCTCACACTGTTATTTCTCAATTTTGATCGAAACGCTGCTTCAGTTCCAAGCTCAGAAAAATAGTCATATCCAAAAAACAAAAAGGCATTTAAAGAATCTCTAATGGCCAAGCGTTTGTGAGCCTGAACCGACCACAAGGTTGAACTTTGTGAATCCGTGTTGTCTTTAATATAGTACTGTTCGTAAGAAGGAAGAAGAAGGAAGCTAGTTGAGATATTTGATGTGTCGCCTTTGAGAGCTACAGAAGCTCCTGGCCCATTTAGGTTTTTTTGTGCGGCAATGTCACTGCCAAGAGCAAAAAACCCCACTTTGGTGTTCAACTCCAGCCCTATAGGATTAAAGCCTCGATTCACACTAAACTCACGCACCTCTACGAAAAAATCTCTCGCTTGTTCAACAGCAATGTACTGTTTTGTATTGGTACTAGTAGAAATCAGATCGAGATCGACTAGGGCTTTGAGTGGACCGCCTAGATTTAAAGTTTGACCAAAAGTGATGATAGCTCTTTGTTGGCTTTGTTGGGCCATCGGAGTTTTCTGTTGAAAGTGCTCTACTCCTAAATGAACGGTGGCAAGGCATTGGCCCGCTAAAACAACCGCCAGAACACGTACAACCACACTCAGCAAAGATGACTTAAGAAACGTAGGCATGAGTAGATAACCACCCCCATTTAAATACCACTTTGGAAAGAAGACTGTTTTTCAATGACAAGAGGCGTAATGTCAAATGCGAACCCACAAGAACGTAAAAATTGTTAGTATTTTATAGGATTTACATTAGAATTTCATGATTTCTAGCAGAGTTGGTGTGAGTCTTAAGCGCTTGGCCCCGAAGTTTTTAGAAGATACCTAACTTATTAAAAATATTAATTTTTATTTAAAAAAGACCATTTTGCACCTATTGATAGACGCCTCTTGAATTGAAGTTATGTGGAAACAAAGATTATCGTAGGAAATATTCATAAAAAGGGTTCCATATGAGAAAAGTTATTCCATCTGTATTTCAATATACGGATTACAATGTTTTGTTAAATGCCGACTTCGAACAACGCACAAAAAACAACAGTCATTACTCTTTAAGATCATATGCCCGAGACCTGAATCTATCTCCTGGCTACCTATCATCCGTACTTAGAGGAAAAAAGAACTTCAATAATGATAACTACAAAAGTGTTTTTTCTCTTTTAGGATTTAGCGACACTGATGAGCTTTACTATATTAAAAGTTTGATAGACTACAAAGTCTCCGACAATCAATTGGTTCGCACGGAAGCTCTAAACTACATTAAACAACACTATGACACTTTGGGACTGAAAGACCATTCCGAACATGATGAGTTTTTAAAATCTCCAAGTCATTTTATTATCTATATGCTCGTGGAAAAAGCTCAAGAATACGATGCCGTAAAACAGTCAGCGATAAGATATGGAGTACCGGAAGATCAATTTAAGACCGTTCTCGAAGACCTCATTTCACGCAACTACATTCAAAAAGAAACGAATCGCCTATCTGTCGTTGAAGGCAGTGTGGCTGTGACCGATAGTAAGAAAATCTTAGACTGCGCCGATCAACTTTCATCTCACCTGTTTGCAAACATGAAAGCTCAAGGAGGGATCTCCTTTCCAGAAAAAAGCACCCACAGCCTTGTCCTAGGCTTTAATGAAGAGACCTTTCAACAAGCTATGGAGGTGTATAAACAGTTTTTACATCAAATCTATAGAATATCTAAAAACTCAAAAGGCATTGATCGGACCACTATTTTTTCCGATGTTATGATGACCGCACCTCTAAAAACAGCTGAAAACACTTAATAGCATCATATGATTGTCTGAAGCTCGTCCCCCTTACTAAACTTTTAGTAACGAGGAGAGACGCTATGAGCAAAAATATCGTCGACAGGAACTTTTTTTCTTTCTTAAGAGAAGATCAAATCATCAGTGAAGAAGAAAACTTGAAGTTCCACTCAAAATCCACTCTGCCCGACCAAAACACTCCACATCTGATTCTTTTTCCCGAGACCGTAGAAGAAACACAAAATATCGTTAGAATTTGTGCCCAAAAAGAAATTCCTATCTGGTATGTCAGCACGGGAAAAAATTGGGGCTATGGCTGCCGCTCGGCCAGCTATTCGGGCGGAGTCACCTTAATTTTAGATCGACTAAAGAAGATTATCGAGGTCGATGAGAGCTTGGGATACGCAGTGATCGAGCCGGGAGTTTCCTACGCTGATCTTTACGCATATTTAGAAAAGAAGCAGATTTCCCTCTGGACCGATGCTGCCGGAAGCACCGAATCCGCAAGTATCATTGGCAATGCCTTGGACAAAGGGCGTGGACTGACCCCTTATGCGGATCATTTCGGAATGCTTTGTGGATTCGATGTTATTTTGCCCAATGGAGAACTACTTTCGACAAGTCCCTCGGAAAACTTTCAATGTCGACACACCTACAAATGGAGTCTGGGCCCCTACTTAGATGGACTATTTGGCCAGTCGAATCTGGGTATAGTGGTTAAAGCCGGGATCTGGCTGATGCCAAAACCAAAAAACTTTGTCTTTTTTGCTTTCGAATACACGGTCAGTAACGACAAGTTTTCTCAATTCATCGATACCTTTAGAAACCTATTTTTCGAAAATGGTCTTCTCTCAAGACCTCACCTGGCCAATGACTTCGCAATGTTGTGCATTGTTGATCGCTATCCCAAACATTTACTTTCGGAAAAGGAACTCAAACTCTCTACTGCTGCCTTAGAGCAATGGAAGAAACAACACGGTATTGCTCAATGGACCTTCGGCGGCGGCCTCTATGGAACAAAGAGCCAAATACGAGCGCAAAAAAAACTGATACGTCAACATTTGGCTTCCTTTGGAAAACTCAGATTTGTTCCTGATTCCAACTCCCACGGTTTATTTGGAAAGATCTTAGAAAAACTAATTATTCTTGGCGCAAGAATTGAGGGAAAATCTCAACAATTCGTTTCACAAATCTTTCCGGCGCGAGATTTATTTAAAGGAAAGCCTACAGATGAATTCGCAAAGCAAGTTTACTTTAAATCGGAAAAGCCTCGCCCAACAGACTCCTTTATACCGGCCAATGACGACTGCGGATTTATCTGGACGGGACCTCTAGTTCCCTTTACAGGTGAGCATGCAGAAAGAGTTCTTAGCCTTGGAAAAGAAGTTTTTGAGGAGTATCAGTTTGATTTCTTTGTAGAGCTAATAGTTGAAAGCCCCCGGACTCTTATTGCCCTGTTTGGAGTGTTTTTTGACCCACAGATCCCAAGTGAAAAAGATCGAGCTCGAAGTTGGTACAAATCCATTCATCAAAAGATGAGCGATGCTGGATATATCGCCTATCGCGAAACACCTTATTCAACTGCCGCGGCTCTCGACGGAAACCCCGCCTTAAAAAAGTTTTTTTCTGATATAAAAGGAACTGTTGACCCTAAAAAAATCTTTGCACCCGGTCGCTATGGAATTTTTTAAAAAAAAATTCAATGACTATGGTTCATTCTAGAAGGTTACTCAGGGACTTTACTTTTCTAATAGATTCAATATTTTTGAAACTGAAAATATTTGGGCCTTTCTCTTACCTGGAGAGATAACCACGAGTTGTTCATGATCCCCATGAATAGTGGCTCCAAATCGATCTGCTGCTTTTCCACTGGGAGAAAGTAATTTTCCAATTTTTCGCCAACCATTTTTTAGGCTCTCAAAAACGTACACCGCACCGGCGTCTATCCCGTTTTCATTATTTTCGTCCGGAGCACCGATATACAAAAAAGGATGACTGTAAAATAGAGAAGCACCAAAATGAGCTTCCCTGTCGATAAAATTATTAACAATTTCCTTTTCTAAGGACCATTCAGTTCCGTTAAATCTGTAAACAAATACCCCACCACAGTCCGCACAATTTTCTCCATTTAAGAAGTGGGAATACTTTGGTGCGCCTATAAAAACTACAGAATCTCCTCCAAACAAAGCCTTGCTATAATCACTGTACTTGGTCGCTTTTGGAAAAGATAATTCCACCTCTTGGACCCACTTCAAGGAGTTCAGATCCTTACGATATATAACCGCACTATACCGAAGCCCAACTACTATATACTCTTTTCCAACAAAAACACTTCGCCCATATAGGGGTTCATCTTTGTAAAGAGACTGAACATGAGCCCAATTATTTTGAGGGCTTCGCTCGTAAATATTTACCTTCGTACTCTTTAAGTAAGATAATCCTGCGGAAGCTAAAACATCTCCATAAGTTGAAATTTGGCTACCGCTATAAGTATTCATATCTATTGAATCAATCATTTTTTGAGCCAACTCCCAACTTGAACCTGTCCAATTATAGATCAGAAGCGTTTCCTTGTTGGCCTCTTGCTGAAAGAATTGATATGGGGACCCGACAATAAGTTGTCCGTTATTTATAGCCATAGAGTACCCAAAATTCTTACCTACGCCATTTGGTGGCCTAATAATCTGCTCCAAATTCCAACCTAAGGAGTTTTCACTTACCTGAAATATTGCACCGCCGTCTCGAGAAAGGTCATCATTTAAAGCATCCGCTAGCAAAATTTTATTCTCAAAGAGCACCACATCACGACCGAAGCCTTTTGAGTTATTTAAAACATTTCCTGAAACAAGTATTTCTACTATTTGTACACTTTCTCTGACTGACGCTCCTCCTCTATCTACTATCTCAATATTTGCAATCTCTTTTACCTGCGCCGACCGGGGAACTGACAGGACATATTTTCTCTCCGAAACTGAAATAATTGTTCCAACGCTTGAAGTAAGCTTAAAAGGAGCCACTCCCCCTAGCACTTCTATTTCTACTGTTCCCCCAGGCAAAACTTGATTGGCCGACATTTTTAATTGCATACCGGAATAGCCATACCCTGTACTTTCGAGATGTTTTCCTGGACCAGAACTTGACTGAATATCAGAAAACTTTTGACAATTCTGAAAAAGAACTAAGAAAAATAAAATTCCCAAGCCAAATAATATTTTTCTTAGAGTCATAGAATTTACACCTTTGTACAAAAGTATAGTTTAACTGAGAAACAATCTCAAATTTTTCTCATTTTAAGACAATTTAGAAAACTTGACGATTAGACCCTGTAATCCGATAAGTTAGAATGAATGACCTCAACTCGTTTCATGATTTTTCAATGACTGTGGATCGCCTTATTAAAGAGGGAAATGGCGGCCAGGCCATTCAACTACTAAAAAAGATCTCGGTAAAAAAACTAACTGTTCCAGAATTAGAAGTTTGTGCAAACTTGGCCCGAAGAGTTGAACTATTTCCCTTAGTCTTAAAATGGCTTCGACCCTGGGTAAAATCAGATGTTCCAATTTACCAGGAGCCTACGGTTAAAATGCTACTTGAGTATGGAGTTTCGTTGATAGGAGTAGGTGCCATCCAAGAGGGGCTTAACATCCTTGAGAAGATTGATTGCAATACGACACCCGAGGCCGCACTATTAAAATGCCATGGACTATTTAATCAGTGGCGTTACGACGAAAGCATTGAACTTCTAAAATTTTATATTAACTCGGTAGATTCAAAATCCTACGCACGACTTATCGGAAATCTAAATTTGGCATCGGCACTTTTATTCATCAGACGGTTCAGTGAAGCAATAGAGATTCTAGACAAAACGCTTGCTGCGGCCGAAAAAGGAAAAAACTTTCTGGTCGTCGGTCATTGCCATGAAATGTTAGCGGAAATTTATCTACACAAAAATAAATTGAATCAATCTACCTACCATTTAACACAAAGCCATAAACATCTGGAAACTAGCTCACCTAGAAATAAGCTCTTTATTCAAAAACTCAATTGCGTAAGAAGTTTGATGGAAAACGGTCCCAGTTCCCATTCTATTGAATGTATCAAAACGGCACAAAATTCTGCGTTTGCAATTCAAAACTGGGAAACTCTAAGGGAACTTGATCTCTATTTAGCAAAGTACTCGGACAATAAGTCTCTCTTAGAAAAAGTGATTTTCGGTACTCCATACGAAAGCTATAAGAAACATGCACTCAATTTATGTGGGTTTAGTAGAATCTGGATTAACGAATTTCAGTGGATAGACAAAAACAAAAATTTAGATAAAATTAAACTAAAATACGACACCAAATTAAGTTCATTTGCAGGTTCACAAAATGTACATATAAAAGCGGGTAGTATATTCCATATCCTCATAAGATCTTTATCAAGAGACCTTTATAGACCCCTATCAGTAGGGAATCTTTTTGAAAAAGTCTATGAGAATGAATTTTATAATCCAGAAACCAGTCCCGGAAAAATCTACCAAAATGTCTTAAGGCTAAGAACATTTTTAAATGAGAATAGAATCCCGATAGAAATCGCAGAATCAAGTGGATTTTATTCAATTTTAGAACCAACTGAAATGGCTATTGTGCTTCATTATGATTACGTTGACATGGATAAGCCTGAGAAAATGCAATTGGTGCTACGAGATAAATTTAAGATCAATGAATTTACGGCGTCTGAAGCCGCTCATTTATTAAACACATCAAAAAGAAATATTCAAAGAACATTAAGGCCTGCTTTGGATTCCGGGAAAGTCATAAAAATGGGGTCTGGAAAAAGCATCAAGTATAAATTTGCTGCATAAGTCTTTCAGACAGATAAGCCATATCTTCTGACCCAGTCAGAAATCAATTCTCCTCTTACAGTCTTACAGGTGATCTTTGGCAAACTTATGGCCTTTGTTTCTTAAAATGAGACAACTAAAAAAATAATTTTAAACAATTCTATATACTTACACGCGACAAATATTTGAGTCGCGACAGTTGAGCCACCAGGTTAAATTGATTCTGTGAGTTTCACGGGACGTTTTCACTGAAGCACTTTTTGGATCGAATCTAAATCACAGGGGGAGAAAATGTCTTACAAAGTAATGTCACGAAGAGCTTTTTTACAAGGCACAGGAGGAGTTCTCTTAACAGTCCCAACTCTTCCATCTTTATTATCTAAAGCGGAAGCTCAATTAAATG
>JAGRAG010000142.1 GCA_020435025.1 Bdellovibrionales bacterium
CGATTGATTGCCTCCCGTTCCTTGCATCCGATTTCCTGAAGCCGGTCGAGGCTTAACTGCAGAGTCATGGCAAAGATTGCAATTTTGCCCACTTATATCCGATGGAGAGTGAACAAAAACCGACCCTTTCCAATCCAGGTAGCCATCGAATCGGCTGGCTTGGTGACATTCAAAACAGTCTTTTGCTCCAAAAAAGAAATGGTCAGGTTTGTATTTTGCGATATGATCCTGCGACTGCCCTGAGCCATGACAACTAGCACATTGGTTCAATGTAGGAGAGTGACCGTAGATGGCATCTGTCCAATCCACAAATCCATTTGTTTTGGAGTTGAAGTGACATTCGTAACAATCCTTTCCCGAAAAATCAAAGTGATCGGGTTTCAGCCGAGTAATGGAATCTTTAAATTGACCCACTCCATGGCAACTTCCACAAGCAGTCAAATTCGCCGAGTGAGCAGTTCCATTTCTCCAATCGACAAATCCGTTATCTTTTGAAGCCTGATGACATTTCAAACAGTCCTCACTACCAAAATTAAAGTGATCCGGCTTGAATGTCGCAATGGAATCACGTGTTCCTCCACGCATATGGCAACTCGCACATTCGGGCTGATCCGGTGTATGCCCTGACGCTCCTGAAACCACTGGCCACCCTTGCGTCACATGGCAAGTCCTACAGTCTTGCCCAGAATAATGGCTCGGATTTTTTCGGTCTTTTTCGTGGCACTGCATACATGTCTCATTATGAACCAACACTGAGTGGTTAAACTTAAGCACAGACATTTCTTCTGAGACCTTAGGGGTTTGAATGCCCCCACAGTTTTGAAATGGAGCTATGGCCAAAATAAAGGCGATAGCAAGCAAAATAGCATTGAGTAAACGCCAATGGCGTTTACAATTATTGCTCTTCAAAATTCACTCCCACCAGATGACGACCAATATTGAGCGATCATTATTGCTAACTCATTTTATCATATTAGTGAGAAAATCGGTTTTTCGATCAGTATTTAAAGCTCATCCTAAAGCAAAAAAATATAAACCGTTAAAATAACAAAACAAAAAAACTTTGTATTTGTCTCAGAAATATTCAGATAGATCAGAAAACTTTCACCATCTTATTTCAATACAGTTTCAATATGAAACACTAAGGTGTAGCTCCTGGCCAGGAAAACTGGTTGTGACAGGCATTACACTCATTGACCGTCGGCAATGGATGAGGAGTTCCGGACGCCGCATCGGCCGTTACCCTTTCAGCCTCATGACAGACGATGCACTCTGAAGGAGTTCCCTCATACCTATTTTGAGCATGACACTCAAAGCAGTCTAATGTTCTATGAACGCCTCGTAGTGGAAAGAAAGTCATTGAGTGTCTAAACTTGGAGTGCTCCCAAAATTGTTGCACATGACAGCTCTGACATTGAGGCAAATTACCACTGTGGATGTCATCTTTCTGATGACAATGCAGACAATTATCACTCATCCCGGAAAGCTTTCTATTATCTATATGGCACTCTGAGCACTCAACCGTAAAATGTGCTCCATGCAGAGTGAAATCTCTATGGAAATCCTTGGTTTTCTTCCAATCCTTTTCAGAATGGCACTGCTGACAGTCGTTGCCATACTGGCCTTTGTGTTCGTCGTCTTTTTTATGACAACTGTAACACGAATCTTTTTCCATTTTGTAAATACGAACACGCACCGTTTTCGCAGGTTTCCCAAACTTTACTCTTCTTGTTCTATCTAACTCATGGCACTTAGAGCATTTCACTTTTGAGTGTTTGCCAAGCAAAGAAAAATCACTATCTTTGTTATGGTTAAATGACGTCTTTTTCCAAGTTTTTTCATTGTGACATTGAGAGCACTTTTCGGATAGCTGCCCATCGTGAAAATCATTGTGACAAGTTCGGCAGTTATCCTGCTTGAGGTTGTTAAATACAAACTTATGCCAATGCTTTGGCTTTTTTTCTGCACTAGTTACAAGAGGACTGATCCTCATATGACAATCGAAACAGCGTTGCTTTTTATGTGCACCTTTGAGTGGAAACTCAGTTTCATCGTGATTGAATGAATTTAACTTTCTAAAAGTCTTTGTATTATGGCATTCAGCACAGGATTTTTGATTGGTCTCTTTTCTAAACTGGTTGAGGTGGGGACTGTCATGGCAATCAATACAAAACTGTTTTCGAAATGACTTGAACTGAAAAACCTGATTGTCATTAATCACGTGGCAATCTCCACATTTGACTTTCGCATGGGCCCCGGTGAGCTTAAATCTTGTTTCGTTGTGATTAAAATTGTCTCCTTTGAATGGCTTTTTCTCCCATCCAGAACTCACATGACATTCAGTACACTTTTTCTTTAAAAACTTGGGAGAAAATTTCTTCGTATGAGGACTTTCGTGACAGTTCTCACATGTTTTCGATAACAGCTGTTTCCAGTGGTAACGTCTCTGAGTCACTTTTTTACCGCTTTTTCGAACTGGAGTGTGACATTTACTGCAACTGACTTCCAAATGTTTTCCTGTAATCGGATACCTAGTGTCCTTATTGTGATTGAAGCGGTGGGTTTTTTCCCAAGAAGTTTCACTATGACAAGTGGAACAGTTTGTTAATAAACCTAGTTTTTTAGACTTTAATTGTCCAAAACTATGAACATCCGTATGACAAGAGTTGCACTGGGTTTTTAAACCCGACCAGTTGAAATTTTTCTGAGCGATTCCTTTGGATTGCTTATGGCAATCCGTACACTTGGTTTTCGTATGTTGACCACGCAGTTCAAAGCGCGTAATCGAGTGATCAAACTTTTCGATCTTCCAGGTGGTTTCACTGTGACATTGAGTGCAGTTTCCACTTCTGTAGCGAGGTCCAAGCTTCTTTCCATGGTGATCGCTATGACATGTAAGACATTTTTGTTTTTGTAATTCCAGCCATTTATAAACAAATTTTGGCTTACGTTTATCCTTACTCACATTATGGCAGTCATTACATTTAATCTTTCTATGAGCGCCTTTCAAAACATAATCGGTGTCTCTTTTATGATCAAACTGAACGTCTTTTTTCCAATCCATGGAGCCATGACATTTATTGCAATCCACTCTCGAAAATCGACCCCGGAATCTATGGACGTCGTCGTCCTCATGACATTTTTTACACGAAGTCGCTAGACCCAAAAAGTGGATATCCCCCTTGCGAACCTCTTTATTTTTCCGGGTCTCCACATGGCACTTAGAGCATTTCAAAGTGCTATGCTCCCCTTCTAGCTTATATCCTGTCCGGCTGTGATCAAAAGAATCTAAATCTACTTTTGTAGTATCTAAATCCCTACCCTTGTGATCAGTATGACAGGAAATGCACTTTTCACTCAGTCTTCCGTGGAATCCTCGCTTTTCTTCAACATAGGGTCTAATTTCCTTATGACACGTTAGACATTTGTTATCTGGAACGCCTTTGCCAGCATCATGACAGTCCAAACAGCCTGTTGCCTCAATCTTTTTATGTCCCATGATCAGAGGACCCGGTGCAAACAATTTATTTAACAAGGCTTCCGGTTTTTTGTCCGCAAACACCTGAGGAACAAGGAATAAAGTAAAAAGGAGAATCACATATTTTTTCACAATCTCCCCCTTGGTGCGGCTCCATCACGAATGGGTGCAATTCCTTGATTTCCGAATCTGTAGGTCAACTTAAAAAATGAAGTGAGTATTTGAACCTTCTCATCCGTGGCCGCTTGGAAGGCTAAGGAGCCAAAAAGCGAGGATGAGAACCGATAGGTACCAGCTAATTCAATCAATAGTGGAGAAAGCTCCGAACCATCCGTTTGTATCTCTTTTCCATATTCTACTTCGGCATTTACCTCTATAAACTTGGCAAAGTATCCTGCACCGAAACCGAAATAGCTTCCTGTTTTAGTAAACTTCTTTCGATGCTCACCGGAGACAAATGCGTCTACATATCGAGAAAAAAACCGAGGCAGACTGAGCTTAAGAAGTACGGCATTGTGATCCAATTCATCCAAAGATCTTTTCCCAGAAAGAATACGAAAAGTCATAAGTTTGCTTCTGGTCATATGCCATTTGCCTGTCATTCGAAATTCCTGATAGGGGCTAGGATCAAGAATTTCACGAATATCTTCACGTCTTCTGTATTCAATGACGTCATATGCAAAATACTGAAGCGAAGCTCTCAATCTTTTAAAAAGTAATTTGTTATAGGTAAATACCCCATTTTGAATTTTTCCATCGGGTTCAAAATCGTAGTAAATTTGTGTTTGAAAGTAGTCGTAAAATCCTGTTTGATATTTAAAATAGTTGTACAAATACTGACGATCGATCTCTCCATCGTACTGTTGTACAACCAAAGCATTGGTAAAGGTGAAGTCTTTAGAAAAAGATCGATATCCTCGGACATAGTCAACGTAAAGCCCATAGGTCTGACTTTTGTCATCAAATTCAAGATAGGTTTGATCCTGTCTTTTCGGATTGAGTCCCGCAAAACCCATAAACTCGAATTTAGGACTCAGTCTGTGGCCTATTCCAATTCCATCAATGAATGAAGACCCCGCTTTAGGCTCGTAAAATCTACCTAATTTATAAACCATGCCACTCCGACGGGGCACGTGTTGAAAATTTAACTGTCGCAGTTGAAATTCATTACTAGAACTCAGCTCTTGCCTTTCTTTGTCTAATTTATCGAAAAAATCGTGTTTGTCTCGTAGATCTAAAACAAGGTGATTTTTATTCGAATAGAACTCGGATGCCTTGTAATATAAACGACTGGAAAAGGTGGCAAAATCATTTCTTCCCGTTAAATCTCCCGGTTCAGGCTCGTGCTTTTCTTGAGATACAAAAGTTCCCATGGTGGCTCGACCATGATAGGTCACAGCCCAAGCCATACCTGATGGCAACACAAATAAAGCAATAAGAGTTATATATTTCAAAAAACGACCTTTTAAAGGCAGTCTAATTGAAAACCAAATGAGGGTCACTATTTAGGTTTATATTATATTTTTTGTTTATAAGTTGACCAGAGAACAAGGATTTTTTGTTGATCAATAAAAGAAATGAAAACTAATTTCAATTACTAAGTCCCTTCCTTCGGAAGAAGGCAAATTATTGGGATAGAAAGCCCAACAAAATAGCGATAGAGCCTTGAAGGTGAATTTTCTGACATTTGAGATTTCCACGGTATAAACTGCATCCTTTAATTGCGAATGTAAGCTCAGATAACTGAAAAGCCTCAATGCTCATAGACGAAGATCAAATATATTTAGCGAAGGGCGCTCTGCTAAGCTCGGGCAGCCCCGCTGGAGGATGTCTATCACAAACGGGATGGCAGCAATGCAGGAGCCGTATGTGATCTTCGTCTATGAGCATTGAGACTCCGTTATTAGAGCTTTCATCCGCAATTAATGGGTGACGTTTATGACCGTTAGGGGTTCCAGTTTACAAATCGCGTTACGGCAACATTTGTTTCCAAAAAGTGAATCAAGTAGGACTCGGATGTCTTCGGGTCGTCCCGTAGGATCTGCATATTTGCCGTTAAAAAATCATCTTTGACTCTTTTCTGCAATTGTTTCCAGGTCGTCAGCACATCTCCAGTAAGCTCTCGTGAACCTTCTTTAACCACATAATGGGTGACAAAATGAGCGTACGCGCCAATAAGCGATATATATAAATCACTTTGATGAACTGTTTTCTCACTACCTTTGGTTCCAGCTAGTAACTCAGAATAAATCTTATTGGCTCTTTCAATCTGATCTTTTAATGGTTCTTTAGATGATCTCATCCATGATTCCGTCATTAGATCTAAAACAAACCATAGAGCGTAGTTAAAATAGTTGTCTTTTTCAGACGTCACATCTTTGGTGATCTCTTTTCCTCTGTTGGCAATTTCTAATGCAGGAATGACCTTAGCACGAGTTGAACTGTGCCACTTATACAGAGATAAAAACGACATCCTCACTCCATCAGATAGATCTGCCTGATCAAATCTCTCTATAAAATCAGCTCGTCTTTCAGAAGAAGTAAATATTACTTTGCTTGCCATCTCTTGTCGAAAACGTTGAAATTCACTCAATGGACGATTTTGACTCTGCCCTTTCTTTACTCCAGTTACACAGATGCTCGCGACCGCGGTTCCTGCGAGATTTAAAAAAATGACAACAAGCCACAAGTTTTTAACTAATTTCATCATACTACTTCCTCAACTCTCTACCATCCAGCAAGAGCCATACCACTGGTTTTGATAAAGGAAGTTGGTTTAGCACCTTCTGGGCCAACAGAAAACTAAATATGTGACAAATTTGGTCACCACAAAAAGATACTGGTACCTAATTGATCTCAGCGTCTTTGTCTCGAATTTCTTGTAAGATCTCATAGTATTTCCAAGCAGGAGGGGCATCGGGCTTTTGATGGTGATCTGGCTTTAACGTCAGTCCCCTTGTGGCCATTAATACTTTCATAACTTGAGGGTTCTGTTTGAGCTTTTCAACAGTCGCTTGATAAATTAAACGATAGTGCATGCCTTTTTGTGGGTCACGATAGGTAATTTTTTGCCCCTCAAACGTCACCCAATCGATTCCCAGTTCTTTCATATTTTCGCTTCCTAAATCTCCAGCACGTTTAGCTTCAAAAGCCACCATTTTTGCAACTTGCCGTCGATCAAACTTCCAATCTTTGGAAAGGTTTTTGCTTCGCACATCATTTTCCGATTCGGGATACTTCATAGATTGCCAGAAACCCTCTAGGCTAGCGTACCGATTTCCACGAAAAGTAAAAGGAGTCGCAGCAAAATTGGAAAGAAGCCCCAATTCATTACGCTTTGACAAAATGACCTCACCAGGCTTGGCTTGATCCGGAGAAATCTCCCAACTCTTTAGCTCTTGTGAGGGAACTGATTGCCACCAATGCTTAGGATAGGCCGTCTGTGATTCTGTTTTTTTATGTGTGCATCCATTAGCCAGAACTGCAAAACCGATGAGTCCCAGAAACATCACTTTTATCTGTCTCACTTCCCCCTCCCATTGAATCAACATTTATACTTCCCGAGAGGTTCTGTGGGAACAAAAAAGAATTGTTTAGCCAGCCGATGATTTTAATACCCAGTAACTGTCACTTTCAGAACCCGTTTGTCTACACTAGCTATAGTATTAATAATATTAAATACATAGAGATGTCTGTCACCAATATATAGTACGTGTCTGCTGTCGTTTGCTTACTTAATGCGAATCTTTAAATGCGATTTTTTGAGATGAGAATTTTTCATAACCTAAAGAATATTAGGGATTTATGAGCAACATCTGTGACAAAAATAAGCGGAGATAATTTCACCAATTCAACTAAAAATTACATAGGATTTAGATCAAACCCATCCAAGTCACACCTGAGATGGACTCAATATTGCTTAAACGCAAGGCAAACTGATTTCATAAAAGGTGGTTCGTATGTCCATTTTGCCATGGCTTCATCGAAGTCTGTCCCTCATCTTAGCTCTTTCGCTAACGCAGCTTGGGCAGGCGGCTCTTTACTACAATGATGGTGAGTCTTTACCGGGTGGCAAAATTGCATCTTGGTCCAGTGACAGTGGATTGAACCCGAATAACCCTTTAGATAGAGAGCTTCTAGACATTTATGCCACCCAGTATCCATTTATGCCGGGTTACTCCAAAGAGCTATTGGGGAAAGATAAGTTTCGTGGAGATTTTGGACCCACACTGTGGCGAGCTGTTTTAGAACAATTTCAGATTATCGGAATGGGCCAAGATGCCACCCATATTGCAGAAGCCTCTGGTCGTACGGCTACAGCCGGTTTTGGCGGTCGGGTCACACAATTTATGGAATACTTTGGTGCGGTCAACGGAGTTTGGCTCAATGCCTTTGCCAATACTATCAAAGGACAATACGGCGCCTATGGTTCTCCGATCGTCTATTTCGACAACAAAGGCCAGCCTCAAGTAAAGTATACCGGCTTTGTCGATACTCCCTTATGGATGATGTCTCAAGACCTCACAAGTCCCATGGTTGAAGCACGAAACAACATTATTGAATGGATCCTTCGCAAAAGTTTAGACAACGAACAACGCGGAAGCACCTCGGCAAAGCTCTTTGCTCTATTTGGAGGGGCGGCAAGAGACGCGATGGCATCTTTTATCATCAGTCGAGGTGGAAAGGTCGGTACCAGAACTTCCGAGGTCCAAGCAAAAAAGACGCAAGTTCCAGAAATGAAACTTATGTATGCTGGGGGCAACAATGAATTCCCGGTCCCTTTAAATAAAGAAGGAAAAGACCTTTATCAAGAATTGGCTAAAAAATATGAAGGCCGTCGTTTGAACTACAAAAAAGCAGAAGACCAGTCTCTAGCTCAAAATTTGCTCCGTAAGCACCTCTCCGAAGTTCTAGGAGAGATGGCCTTTACTTATGGAGGACCTAATAGAAATGGAATGATCCATGCCGCTCAACTTGGAGGTTATGACCTTTGGAACGTAGAAATTAATGGTGAAAAAACCATTTCACTCAAAGGCCTGCGTTTGAGTGACGGAACCACAATTAAACATGATATCTTATTCGTGCAGTTTCCTCACCCGTCAGCATTAAGTCGAATGAGTAAAGAAGACGCTAGCTCCTCCGTAAACAAAGCGCTAAAAGTTTTAGAACCTTATGCGAAAAAAGGTTGGAAGATCACTCCCGAAGATGGTCTTAGGAATAAATACGCGGCGGGAGTACCTTACGTTTATGGCAGAACGGATATTGGACCTCAAAACTATGATTTTGGAGCCCCTAGAAACAGAATGGTCCCCGTCTCTTCGGCTGTACGAAACGGTTCCAATAAAATCACCATCGGTATTCGAGACCCCGCAAAGTTTCCCAGTGAGGACGTGAAAGCCATT
>JAGRAG010000143.1 GCA_020435025.1 Bdellovibrionales bacterium
ATCTCCGCATTTAAAGAGATTTTTTCAATTTGGACTCGCGCCGCCTGTGCACACAACTCATAAGCAATAAAAGCTGAAACACTCGTGAGAATTCTCTCTCCAGGTTCCGCAAACACCCGTACTAATAAATCGATTAGCTCATTAGATCCATTTCCAAAAGTCACTTTTTCTGGGGCCACCGCATATTTCTCGGCTATCACTTTCTTAAGCTGAAAACTGGAACCGTCCGGGTATCTATGCAAATCTTTGATGGATTGTGTCATCGCTGCTTGTGCCATTGGGCTAGGCCCCAAAGGATTTTCGTTACTGGCTAACTTATAGACCTTACTGAGCCCATACTCGCGTTGCGTTTCTTCAATAGGCTTACCGGGTTGATAGGGTATGAGATTTAAAATTTCCTGGGAAACTTTCATTAGTTAGTCCTCAATTCAATAAAATTGTTATATGGTAACGTCTTGCTTGTCTTTGTAAAAATTAAGCCTGAAGCTATCAATTGCTTTAAAAGGTTTCAAGATGTTGTGGACCATTGGATTAAATATTGGCGAAGCATTCGCGGAAATTGTAGCTAAAGGTGGTGACATGCTCCATCACTATAGATGGAACCTGCTCTCAAAGTCGCTCCGTTTGGGAACTGAAGAATTTTTAAAAACTCATGAGATTCATTCCATCAAAGAAATGCGTATCACGTCTCAAGTGGCTCTGCATTTTATGGAAAAGGACTTGGGGCAAGCTGCCGCATTTCTGGTCACCCGAGGATTTGAAGAGTGGCTACAGATCGAACATGCCAGAAAGCACACCGTCGCTTTAAATGAGGCTCAAGCCCCAAAAGCGTTACCTTTTATTAATAGAGACTTAATCTTTCCTATCCACGAGCGTATCGCGGCAAGTGGCGAAATTGTTGTCCCTTTAAACCTCAAAGAGATTGAACCCATCTGTGCTCGACTGAAACTTCTAGAAGTCGATTCCGTTGTATTAGGTCTTTTAAATGCAAGCACGAATGACGAACACGAACGTATTCTCGGCGACTATCTTGTCGATGAAGGTTTTCAAGTTATTAGCAGTAGTCAGTTTCAAAGAGCATATAAAGGAAACCTTTCAGAAAAAGATGAAAAAGAACGCTGGCTTGGTGCGCTTAAAGAAGCCTACCTAAAATCAGCATACAGTGAATTTTTAAAAGACTTTTTATCTTCTCCGGCTGTCTCCTCTTTACACAACGATGGACAGCTCCATTTTATAGACTCTTTTAATTTTAACCAACAATGGCCATCGGTTCAATTTACCGACAGTTACTGGACAACACCTCTTCGATTAAAAGACACTCACCCTGATCTTCCCTTTCTGTATTTAGGACTTGAACGTTGGTACGGCTACTTTCCTACGCTTGGGAGAGATTGGGCTGTCGCAGAAAATTTGAGACATCAGGAGAATCTTTTTTTATTGCCTGTACAGCCAACCCAGCCTCTGCAGGTCAATCACTGGGGACTACCGATAACGTCCTCTTCTTGTTTGGGGTTTTCTCCTGGACCAATTGCTCTT
>JAGRAG010000144.1:0-6036 GCA_020435025.1 Bdellovibrionales bacterium
TTAGGAAAGAGATTATGAATTTTAATATGGAATTTTATGAAAATTCGTATCGACTTATTGATGCTTCTTATCAGGGGTCTGAGGTCATAAATGGAAACTGGCTTAAAAAGTTTCGCAAGGAAGCCTTTGGCGAGGCTCATCGGCTAGGTATTCCAGATCGAAAAATAGAGAGCTGGAAGTATACGAATCTTCAGAAACTGACAAAAGACATGACCTTCCCTGTCGACCTAGATCATCCCCTGACCTTAAAGGAATTGCCTGTTGAAATAAATAAAATTGTTAAGGTCAGTGATATTGGGCTGGTGTTTTTTAATGGACACTGGATGGAGGCGCTGTCTTGGGGTGATTTTAAAGAGCATCTTCTTGTGCAACCTTTGGGATCTTTTTTACAAGGTAAAACAGAAGGTGTTTTTGGTTTGGCTGGTGAAGAAGTGCGTGGCTGGTTAGAGACTTTAGAAGATATTGATCTGTCTCGGCATGATTCGGCTGTGTTTGCCAAATTAAATTCAGCGCTCGCAACGGATGGTTATCTTATTCGGGTTTCTCCGAAGGCTTCTTTAGTAGGAGCCATTCAAATTGTGAATATCTACGGAGACCGAGGGTCTTCGGATCGAGCACAGCGAAATTTGTTAATAGTTGGGGATCATGCAAAAGCTGCCGTTGTAGAAAGTCATTGGGGCCTTAGCGGAGTTCGTTGTTTAACAAATACAGTAACAGACCTCTTTTTGGGTATTGGGGCGCAGTTAGAATATTTACGAGCCTATGCGGATTCAGGAAATAATTTTCACTACGGTTTGATTCGAGGTCAGTTGTTTAAAAATGCGCGTTTAAATATGTGCAATCTCAATAGTGGTGGTGCCATAGGCAGAAATGAAATTCATATTTCTTTAGAAGGGGAAGGCGCAGAAGTTTGTGCTAATGGACTTGCGTTATTAGCAGGTGAACAGCATTTAGATGTGCGCACGACGATCCGTCATTTGGAACCTCACACTATGAGTCGCCAATTGTATAAAGGAGTTTTAAACGATTCGGCCCGCAATGTATTTAATGGTAAGATTTTTATTGGATCTAAGGCTCAAAAAGTAGACTCCTCTCAGTTAAACAAAAATTTATTGTTGGGAGATTCGGCTGAGGCGGATACCAAGCCGGAACTAGAGGTGTATGCTGATGATGTAAAGGCGACCCATGGGGCTACTGTAGGTCAGATGAACGAAGAAGAACTGTTTTATCTTATCAGCCGAGGAATTGATAGGGAAACCGCTACGGCGATGTTGGCCCGAGCTTTTATTGAAGATGTGATTTTAAAAATGAGCGATAGCTCTATAATTTTACAAATGCGTAAAATCATTGACCTGAATTTCGATAATTTTTTGGAAGCGATGAAGGCTCGAATATCTGAAGGAGAGGACATTGAAATTTAATATTGACGAAATTCGCGATCATTTTCCAGCCCTACAACAAAAAATTAACGGTCGTCCATTGATCTATTTGGATAGTGCGGCTTCCGCGTTGAGGGAAAAGGGAGTTATTGAATCGATTCATCAATATTACATGTTTCAGGCTTCGAATGTGCATAGGGGAGCTCATCACTTAAGTGATGTCGCAACGACAATGTATGAAGAGGCAAGGAAAACTACAGCTCAATTCATAAACGCTAAAAGTCCCAATGAGGTGGTTTTTACTAGAGGAACTACGGAGTCGTTAAATCTCGTCGCAAGAAGTTATGCGGCTGCTTTTTTGAATCCGGAAGATGAAATTGTACTGACGCAAATGGAGCATCATTCTAACATCATCCCATGGCAGATTGTTGCCAAAGAAAAAGGTTTCAAAATTAAAGTGATTCCAATTACCGACAATGGGGAGTTGGATCTTTCTCAGTTAGATGATCTGTTTTCAAGTAAGGTCAAACTCGTGTCCTTAACGGTTTGCTCTAATACCTTAGGAACGATCAATCCGATTGAACAAGTCATCGCTAGGGCACACGCTCTTGGGGCGAAAGTTGTTTTAGATGCAGCTCAGTCTGTTAGTTTCATAGAGACAGATGTACAAAAATGGGATTGTGATTTTCTAGCGCTTTCGGGTCATAAGATATTTGGTCCGAATGGAATTGGCATTTTATATGGGAAAGAAGAACTATTAAATAGTATGCCGCCTTATCAAGGGGGGGGCTCGATGATTTCTCATGTAACATTTGATGAGTCGACTTACCTTGATTCTCCTCAAAGATTTGAAGCTGGAACTCCTCACGTGGCCGGTGCCATTGGTTTAGGTAAAGCTTTTGATTTTATTCAAAAGGTGGGGATTGATACAATCGGTCAACATGAAGAACAACTCATAAAATATGCTACCGATCGAGCTAAGGCGATTGAAGGTCTCCGAGTCATAGGTGAGGCGCACAGAAAGTCCAGTATATTGTCATTTGTGATTGAAGGCATTCATCCCATGGATGTGGGTGGTCTTTTAGATCAGTATGGAATCGCGGTTAGAGTGGGCCAACACTGTACTCAGCCACTTATGGATCGGTTGGGTTTGAAACATGGAACCGTCCGAGCTTCATTTTCCGTTTATAATACCGAGCAAGAGGTGGATCACTTTATTGATGCTCTTGAAAAGGTAAAAGGATTTTTTTAATGAATACACCAATAACTCCTGAGAATATTAAAGTTCGAGCCCAAGAGACTCCGAATCCAAATGCCTTACGCTTTATAGTCAACTTTGAGTTGATTGACCATGGAAATGCGACGTTCACTAGCCCAGAACAAGCACAAGGAATGCCTATGATTGAATCTTTGTTTATGGTTGAGGGCGTGAATCAGGTTTATTTTTTTGAAAATACTTTGACAGTGACTCACAGTGGATTGATGGATAACGAAACTATGAAAGCGAGTATTGTTGCTGTTATCCAAACACGTTTGCCTATTCATAAAACAGATTTTCAGTCGCCAGAGGCGAAGACGAAACAATATGCGGTTAAGGATCGATCTGAGTTGTCTCCTGAACTTAAAAATATTGAAGAGATACTTGATCGAACCATCCGGCCGGGGCTACAGGCAGATGGTGGAGATCTAGAAGTACTAAGTTTTGAAAACAATGAGTTAAGAGTGCTGTACATGGGTGCCTGTGGAGGATGCCCGAGTGCCACTATGGGAACATTAGATGCCATTCAAAACATCTTACGTTACGAATTAGATAATCCGGAAATTTTTGTTATTCCTGTCTAATGGTTTAAGAACTTTACTGCCTTTCATCCGCAATGAAGAGGTGCCAGAGCAGAGGTACGTTTTATACTACTTTATTATTTGTAGTTTTGATTTTTTCTTTAATTTTTCGCTATACTCATCCATTCGCAATTTCAATTCTGCTTTGCTGATATTTATTTCTTCCTGCATAGTGGTGTTGTACTGCGAAGAGACAGCGAATCGTTGATGGCTCGACTGCATTCCGACTTTAAAGTGTATTTGTAGGTTATCGTCTCTATCAGAAATCAATACGACTTCGGAAATTTGCGGCTGGTTGGCGGGGATATCCATAAAAGTTTGTGAGGCAGCTCCTTGCACAAGGGAAATGCCTTTGGGCAGAACCCATTCAACTTCAGCTTTTTTGGAAAAAGTAGAAATTTGGAAGTGACCGCGTAGAACGAAGGGTTCTCCGGCTTCAATGTTTAAAGATCCTTCTTTTTCGATATAGGCTTTAATGGGTACATCTAGTTTTTTGGTATGAATGAACGATGGAAGAGCTTTAGAATTTTTTATTTTCTTATCAAGGGAAGCGGGCATGCGCTCCTCGACAGGTCGGGAGTTTTCTTCAACATGGCCAAGTTGTGCAAATGCAAAAGTCATAAAGGAAAAGGTAAAAAAGAGAAGAATAGATAAGGTCAGCTGTTTGCGCTGACGCTGTTTGTTGTCGCTTAAGGAATGGTTGTTGGACATATGGTGTTTCCTCCCATTTGCAATTCATACTTAGAAAGCCCACCAGGAATCGTATCTACATAGGCCTGTACTTGAATCAAATAATCGCCAGCAGTTGCATCTACGACGATAGACTCAGTTTCTATGGTTCCGGTGGTTCGATCCGGTTCGTTAGTGCTATGGCCGATCACGTTAGGTGTGATGTTGCTATCAACGGTTGAACTTCCCAGTACGCGAGCGGAACTGTTATAAAGATAAACATCTAAATCCGCTTCCATTCCACTTTGTGTTTGGTACTTCAGTGTAATACTAAGAGTTCCACCAGGATGTTTGATGTGATAGAAGTCGTTGTTCATCAGTAAATGTTTTGAAGAGTGCGAGTTGGATGGGCTGATGGAAAGCTCGTTTCCAGATCCGAAAGCGCAAGTAGAACTTGTGGTTACAGGTATGGCCCAGTCCTTACGGTAGCCATTAGGTTCAGACCCGGCAGGAATTCCGTGCTGGTGTGTAGGCAATATTCGAAGGGGGTCCCAGTCTTCTCGTCCGGCAAGCTTATCTTGCACTTCGTGGAGAAGGCCAATGGAACGAAAGCCAGCTTGAGAATTATTAAAACCAGAAGAGCTAGTTAAAACTGTCCAGAGTTCAGGAAAGCCTCCAGTGATACTTTCTGCGTTCGGAGCATCGTCGGAGTTGGTGTCAATAATATCCCAGAGAAAGCGCGTGATCTCAAACTCGCGAAAGTTACCTTCTCCCGGATTTTCTGGAATATCGCAGACAGGAGGAGGAAAGGCACCCCCACACTGTGGATCGGGACTTTCTAAATCAATATAGAGGGCAAAGTCAGGAGTTCCATCGACGTTCCCTACGGTATCGATGTAACGGGGATCGTTTTGCACGGCTGCTTGAATAAAATTTCCCCATCCTTCTCCCCAGGCCAATCGTGGATCGATGACACCATTGCCATTGTGACTGCCACCAGGAGAATCACTCTTAGTTAAAACATCCTCAATAAAATGTCCATATTCATGAATGATCACAGAGTTATCAAAGTGGTCGGTATCTGTTGTGTCCGTATCGCCATTGATTCCCCCTAAAATAAAAAGACGAGAATACCCCGGCAGATAATAGCTGACTCCACCTAAATTGGAGCCAAAGTAGTCCATTGGGTTAAACCCTTTTTCCCAATAGGCTTGCACTTTTGGAGCTACGGTAAAAGCTTGGCAACCAGAAAAAGGACATGTGCCGACATGTGTACGTAAATAGTCGTTAGTTTGAATGATCTGGTCATAAATATTAAACGCTCCGGCCAGAATATTTCCTGTCCCGGCGGCGGTCATAGTGCCTACGGACTTCGTAGAGTCTGCCGTCACAGACGTGGTGAGAGCATAGACCTGATTGAGTTCCGGTTTGTTAAGAACGGAGACTTTACCAAATGAGTTATTGGCTCTCGCATTCACAGAAATCGTATAGGTCGCACTGTTTTGTGGTAAAGAAAAACTAAAATCCCCGTTAGCGTTGGTTTCCGCACACTGGCTGACGTTGCCTGCGCTGTCGGTGACGCGAACTTCGGCATAGCGGACGGGTGCTCCAGCACCAGGGGCTCCAAGTCCTGATCCAGTGAGTTGTCGAGCCTGATAGATGGCTTTGCCGGAAATCGTAACAGTGGCGCCTCCATGAGCTACGGCACTGCTACAGTAACTTAGTTCGGGTGGTCCTGCTGAGTAAATGGGACTCACGCGGCCACTTGTAGGGCTTGAGCTCTCTTGAGCACAGCTCATGGAGAAAACAATAAAAACAAGAAGTAGAAAGTGACAAAACGACGATGCGATAGATGAAAGACATCCAGCGCCGAGTGAGAATTTAGCAACTTTGAATCGACTCATTTTTTTCCTTACGATTTACATTGGCTTATCGGAAAGTCGGGTCGACCTATTAAGTTAATTTCTTTTTAGATTTTAAAGGTTTATCTATCTCATAGAGATACATCTTCGTTGATTTTCATAGGTTCTCTGCCAAGGGGCGTTTGAATTTTAATGTGTCTCAAATTGAACCAATTGGAACAAAAATTAGCTGATGGACTACTTCACGCGCAGTTCCGCAGCGGCGGTGCAGACATTTATGGCTGCTC
>JAGRAG010000144.1:6083-10612 GCA_020435025.1 Bdellovibrionales bacterium
TTTTGTTCCAATTGGTTCAATTTGAATCATGGAAAGAGAAGAATGATAGGTCTATTGCAGCTTCTTTCTTCAAAGTTATTTGAGTTTCTCTTGCCAGTTTTGAGTTTTTTCGAAAAAATGGTTCGGTGATTATTTAAGAGGTTTTATGTCTTCTGTAGAAAAGGGATTCAATTCAGATATTTCTTTACATGGTGTGAGTTATCACATTCAGACGGAAGACTGGGGGCAGACCAACCCTTATCTCGTGAGTCGCGTGTTTCGGAATGGAGCAGTTTTAAAGAGTATTAAGACTGGCTATTCAGAGGTCTTGCCTAAAGGGACTCAGTCCTCACCTCAAGCTATTCGTCTGGCCATGAGAGTGCAACATGAATCAATTCTAGACCTATTAGCTAGTGGTCAATTGGTTTAGGAATCGCTATTATAATATATAGTTTTGAAAGCTTCAGGAAGAGGCTGGCAAAGTCATGGAGGACGATTGAAGAATCTAGGTATCTGGAGAAATTTTTCACGTAGTTGGCGTCACCACACAACCCTGCAAATCACGACTCTGGCTGTATTAACGGGAACTTTTGTTGTTATCACTCTTTCTTTGCTGATCCATCATAACTTAGACAAGATTTTGTCTCGTTGGGGAAACTCGATGCAGATGAGTGTTTATTTAAATGATGATCTAACAGATGACCAAAGATCTACAGTCGAAAAATTTCTCAAAGAAAAGGTAGAAAATAGGGGCGTCACTTATTTTTCCAAAGAAGATGCAGCCCGTCTTTTTAAGGAAAAGCTAAAAGACCTTGTCCCCGATCTACTAGAAGACAAAGAGTTTGGGAATCCCTTACCAGCCAGTTTCGAAGTTAAGTTTAATTCACGATTTTCACGTGATTCGGAAATGAATAAGTTGCTAGAAGAAGTGAAGCAGATTGAGTCTCTTGCTGGAGTGGAAGATGTTTTGTACGGGCAAGGGTGGGTGGAAAACTATGTTTTTCTTGTTTCTAGCTTTAAATGGGGAAGCCTAGCTGCAATATTTTTGTTAGTTATTGGTACTTTTTTGGTTATTGGAAATTCTATTAAGAGCTCTATTGCTCAAAGACAAGACGAAATTGAAGTGCTGGAGTTGTTTGGTGCTACTTCAACCATGATTCAAGTTCCTTTTATTTTAGAAGGGGCTTTATTGGGTCTTTTTGCTTCCGCTGGATCACTTGTGGTTTGTTACTTTTTTTATTTAGGTCAGGAGTCTGTACTTTCAGGGTCCTTGGAGTTTTGGGGGCTCAGTCAGGTCCTGTCTTTTTTAAGTATTGGAAAGATACTTTCAATCCTCTTTTTAGGTGTTTTTGCAGGAGCTTTAGGTTCTTACTTTTGTGTTTATCGGCTGAATAATGGATGGGCGGCTGCGGTTGGAATGAACGATGAAGGATAGTTTTGGTTTCAAAATAGTTATCCGGATCGTACTGACATTTCTCTCATTTTCGGTTTTGGCTCAAGAGAAGACCAGCCAAGATGTGGATGGACTAGTAGATGCCTACCAGTCTCAAAAGAAAAAGATGTCAAATATAGAACTCGACCAGCGACGGGTGATGGGCAATATCTATCAAATAACCAACAAAATAAAGAATGTGGCACAAAAAAGAGACCGGCTTTTGGATCGAAGCCTATCTATTAATGGAAGTATTCGCGTGCTGGCACGTGATATTGCTGCTTTGGAAGAAAAAATCAAACGGTCTAGGTACAGTTTATCAAAGCGATTAAGAACTATTTACGTTCAAGGGGGGAGAAGTGTTTTACATATTGTTTTTTCTTCATCAAGTGCGATTGAACTGGATAGAAACATAAAATATTTAAATCTTGTGAGTCAACGTGACTACGAATTAATCAAACAATACCAGCAATCCTTGTCTGAACTTGAATTTCAAAGAAGTCGTTTGAAGATAAAAGTAAAGAGTTTACTAACAATTCAAGGTCACCTTAAGAAGCAAGAGAACCTACTTGAAGAGACTCAGAGAGAAAAATCTATGATTCTTTCCGAATTACAGAAGAAAAAGCAACAAACGATTGGTAAGTTAAAAGGCATTCGACGTAAAGGTTTGCTTAGCAAGGATTTGGGAAAAACCCTAAAAGAAGCACTTACAATACCTATTTTTGAAAATAAAGGAAAACTGGCCCATCCCGTTGATGCGATGATTGGTGAGAAGTTTGGTTTAACCATTAACAAGAAGTATCAGTACATTTTGGGCCATAAGGGACTATTTTATAATGCGGAATTTAACAGTCCTGTAAAAAGTGTGTACGGAGGAAAGGTGGTCTTTGTGGGCGCATTGCCAGGCTACCATAAAACGATTATTGTAGACCACGGGGACCATTATTACTCGCTTTACACTCAGTTGAATAAAACGCTTGTTAATGTGGGGAATGAAATTCAAGCCGAGCAAGTGATTGCTCGGGTGGGGCAGGGGATCAGATATGAATCACCTGGTCTGTATTTTGAAATGAGGCATTTTTCCGAAGCGATTGATCCAGAGCACTGGTTAAAAAGTGAAGTGCAGTTTCAAAAAGCAAGTAGGTAGAGGAGTTAGCCATGACATCAAAGAAAATTCGTATTGCTTTTTTAACTGTTTCTTCAATAGTTTTTATAGGGATAGGGCTTACTAGCCCTTCTGTACAAGGCTATGCTAAAGAAAGGTATCAAGACCTCCAGCTCTTTGCAAAAGTGCTAAACTTAATTCAGAAGTACTACGTAGAGCCGATTGATACTCAAAAGCTCATTTACGGGGGTATTAAGGGAATGCTCCATGAGTTGGATCCTCATACGAATTTTTTGCCACCGGAAGTATATAAAGAGTTTGAGTCCGAGACGACGGGCAAATTTGGAGGCTTAGGAATTGAGATTACGGTTCAAAAGGGTGTATTAACAATCATATCACCGATTGAGGACACGCCGGCTTGGCATGCGGGGATCAAGGCTGGTGATAAAGTGGTGGCCATTAACGGCGAGTCGACAAAGGGACTTAGTTTAGTTGAGGCAGCTCAATTGATGCGTGGAAAAATGGGTTCGACGGTGGTGCTGAGTATCTTCCGAGAAGGATTTGATACTCCTAAAGACTTCCCGGTCAAAAGAGCCGTTATTAAAATTAAGTCGGTAAAGTACACGAATTTGGAAAACGGTTACGCCTATACCAAGATTACTAGTTTTATCGAAAACACAGGAAATGATTTACGAAAGGCCCTTCAAAAACACATTAAAAAACACAATGGCATTAAAGGACTTATACTAGATTTAAGGCGAAATCCTGGTGGCTTATTGGATCAGGCTGTTCTGGTCAGTGATCTCTTTTTGGAAAAAGGAATTATAGTAAGTACGATTGGTCGAAACAAAAAAGAAAGAGAAGTCATCTATGCAAAAAAGCCTGGAACGCTAGATGATTTTCCTATTGTGGTGCTAATCAATGAATACAGCGCGAGTGCTAGTGAGATTGTATCTGGAGCTCTTCAAGACAACAAACGAGCTTTGATTATGGGTCAGAAGAGCTTTGGTAAAGGTTCGGTGCAGTCCGTTGTGAAACTGGGAGATGGTTCGGGGTTGAAATTGACTGTGGCTCGTTATTACACCCCTTCGGGAGTTTCAATTCAAGCGGAAGGAATTGTTCCAGATGTTGAAATTGAAAAATTAAATACGGATGTATTGGAAAAGGCTCGAATTGTACAAAAAGTTAAAAGAGAAAAGGACATAAAGGGCCATTTAAAAGGTGCACGGGAGCAAAAAGCAGAGAAGAACGCTAAAGAAGACAAAACACTTCAGTTCTGGTGGGATGCCGATGGTGATAAAGACAAAGTTTTCTCTGAGAGAGATAAGCTGTTAAAAGATGATTTTCAAATCATGCAAGCCTACAATTACTTGCGTGCGTGGAAGGTCATGGAAACTTTTGGTGAGTCGGAGAGTTCAAAAGCGCCAAAAGAGGAAAACACAAAGACAGAGTAAAGTCTTTTTCGTGGGAGAAGCCTACAATCGGTTGAGCTTCTCCCGAGCCATAGATCTTAATGTGTAGTACTTCTGTTTCAAAAAGCTAGATTTAGATTTCGCTGGAATGCTTTTATACCAGTCTGTCAGTTCTTTCGGAAAAGTCTTCTCAAAAGATTTTCCTCGCCTTTGATCGTATTGTTGATAAAAGGTCTTAAAGTCCAATGCGGCTGTCGTGGAATCTGAAGAGTTACTATGAGGTTGTTGAACTGTATCTAGGTAATCCATCAAACGTATAAGACTTTCTCTTTCATGAATTTGAAAAAGAGGGTTGTCGATATGCGCTTGGTACCATCTTTCAATTTCAGCTTTTCGTTTTTTTCTAAGGTCTAAGGGAAGAGCCAAGCCCGACATAAACGAAGGAAAACGCAATAAATTAATCGAAAGCGCTGGCTTATTGGCTCCATATTTTTTTTTCCACTCCATACACTGATCTAAAAAATCCGTTAAAGAATAGAGGCTCAATCCATTAATTGTGAGCATTACATTAAATGAATCCAATTGCGCTGATTCCATGATT
>JAGRAG010000144.1:10658-12622 GCA_020435025.1 Bdellovibrionales bacterium
CGTCTCTAATATATTCGGCCTGTTCCCCAAAAGCTTCACAGCTGGTGTAAAGGGACAGCGATTTAATTTTTTCGGATTTGCGAATGAGGCGATCGATAAGAGCCGATCGGACACCGAGGTTCGAATTAATAGCCAGAGACATTTTTGTCTCAGGATGTTCATTAAAAAAATCTAGTATTTTCCACACATCTTGCGAAAGAAGAGGCTCTCCTCCGGTGATGCGAAGCTCTTGCAAAGATTCTGTGAGCGTGGGCCACCAATCCCAAAAAGCTTTAATGTAGGGGTTTTTGCNNTGTTTTCCTCACTATCGGGATATTTATACTGTTTGTCTCCATCTTCAGCAAAAGCAAGACCGTCGGTATGAATAAACCCCTTATAAGGACCATTACGTTTTATATCTTGTGACCAAACGGTACTAAATGAAGAGTTACAATAAGAACAGGCAAAGTTACAGGTTCGGTCAAATGCAACCTCTAAAGTTTTTAAATTAAAATTTCCGTAGGGGTCTTGACCTTTAAGATCCAGCAACTCATTTTTGTCATAGATGAATGACTTAAAAACACGATCACTGATTCTTTCAGAGTCATTCATATCTTCTAAGATCCAGCAGTACTCACAGCCTTTAGGGCGCTCTCCATTGAGCATCATCTCTCGTTCTAATTTTTTTCGCTGTGAATTGTGAATCTGAGTTGGATTTTCTTCGAGTCCCCGCAATTGGATAGCGTGCCTGGGTGGATGGTGACAGCTCGTCGTATGACCGGAACCAAGCCAAATGGTCGCGTTGTACCACTTGGCAGCACAAAAAGAAGAGGAAACTTTATCTAAAACGTCCCCCTTAAATTTATGAAACTGTTTTTGGCCGTCGTCTTCCTGCACGGAGCTCCTATGCGTCTTTTAGTTTATCTTTAGGTACCTCTGTAATATCCGCTTCATTTATAAGAAACTCAATCACCTTTTCTTCAGTAAGTTGGTACTTTAGATTGGCTCTTTTGTTAGGGTCTTTATAAAAGTCATTAATTTTATCGACTTCCATCCCTGTTTCCGCAGCATACTGCGTGATTTTAAGTTGCACATCTTCTTCATTGGCACGTAGCTTGTTTTCTGTTGCGATAGCATCCACTAAGAAACTGGACTGAATCATAAAAGAAGCTGAGTCATTAAAGTCGGCATCCCACTTATTGACGTATTCGGAGAATTGATCCGGAGTCATTCCTTGATTTTGCATTTTCATTTTAACGTCATCGATCAACATTTTTTTCTGTTCCGCAAGCATGGATTTGGGAACTTCTACAGGATTGCTTTCAACAAGAGCCTTCAAAATACGATTTCTCGTATCTTCTTTGATACGACCCTCTTCTCCTAAAGTCAGATCTTGCTTAATGGCATCTTTCAGTTCCTCTAAAGTACTGAAACCTCCCACTTTGTCAGCCAATTCGTCATTGGCTTCGGGTATTACAGATTTTTCTAAAGCTTTGAGGGTTACTTTAAAGACCACTTCCTTACCGGCAATCTCATTTGCATGGTAATCGTCCGGAAATTTTAATTTTAGATCTTGAGCTACGCCGACCTTCATTCCAACGACACCTTCTTCAAAACCAGGAATGAAAGAGTTGCTTCCTAATTCCAATTTGTGGTCCTCGCCTTGCCCGCCCGGCAGCGGGGCACCATCAATCGTTCCAAAAAAATCAATGACGGCTACGTCACCATTTTGGGCAGGGCGGTCTTCAAAAATCGGTGAGCTCTCTTTACGACTATTTCTAATGTTGTCTAAGACAGTGTTGATCTGATCATCTGTAATTTCGAATTTCTCTTTTTGAATTTTTAGCCCCTTATACTGTTGGAGCTTCACGTCTGGACGGACTTCAAATTCAGCTGTGAACTCAAAATCCGAATCTTCTTCAAGGGACTGGAAGTCCACTTGTGGATAGCCAATAGGAGCTAAGGTATGCTCAGTTAGTGCCATT
>JAGRAG010000145.1:0-3426 GCA_020435025.1 Bdellovibrionales bacterium
CCAATTAAGAATAACGTTCTTCGTTGCGAGCGTTCGGAGGTGGATTCTTGTTTGGTCGAGACAAAGGATAGACAGATAGCTCCAACCGACTTTCTGGCAGAGTTGAGCAGGTTTTCTGGAAAGTCAGAGGAAAAATTAGAACTAAGCCATTTTTATAGTCCTGAAAAAATAAAGCAACATAGACTGTACGAAAAAGTTTGTGACTTTATGACACGCAACTTAGGAGTGATTTCAAAAAATAGTTCTCATACTGATAGACGGTCGAGAAATGTTCGGCTTTCGGCAATGAGAAAAGCGCTCAATGGTTATTGCAGTGATCCGAAGTCTTATTCTTTCAACAAAATTATTCGTAATAAAGGAATCCACCAATTTCACTTTTTAGGTGGAAAGACTGTGAATTTTGATCTTGGCAGCGAGAACACGATTTATTTTAGCGAAGCTTTTGAAAAAGAAACCAATTTAGAGTTGAACCCATTAGGATTTTTGGGGGCCATTAAGTCAGGAGTTGGAAATATAATAGATGGTATGATTGCCTACACCTTTTCAGGAAGGTCACGCCAAGAGTACGCCTACGAAGAACGGAGTGAGCTTACTTCAACCACATACTTATCTATGCAGAGGGCAACTTTTGAAATGAATTTTCGCGATCCCATTCTCTGTGTAGAGGTCCGTCCCACAGTTAATTTTGCAAAGGCTATTGTGACAAAATTATCTGATAACCGTGATCTTATTGATTACAATCTTGCACCTCTGGTTGAGGGTTACGTTGTGTGTGATCAGAGTATGCAAAGCAGTGAAGTGTTTGAGAACTATTATAGAGAGCATTATTATTACTTTGCTCAACACTTTACGGAAGGGCACATGCTAGATGATGGATCTATACTCAATCATCCTTGGCTCTTGGGTTTAAGAGGAGTCCGTGATTACAGTCGGTTTGTAAGCTTGCTTGGTGTAAAGCCGTCGACTGAAAAAAGAGATATGGGATTGTTTGCGCAGTTTTTTAAATATGTGACTTCTCCATCGATTGTAGATGAAGATAAGTTGCAAGGAGCCTTCACGACAAACGATATTGCAGAACTGCCCCTTGATCAAATTTCAGGTGCATTCGATAACGTTCTTCCTAGCTTTCCTGGCGTCTATTCATCAGGGGTTCAGAAAAAAGAGTATCCCTATGACTGAGGCTCTAATCTATGCTCTAGTTGCTTACTTAGTTATTCTTTTGGGCATTGCTTATATTGCATCTAATAAATTAGAAACGGAAGAAGACTTTTTGGTCGGTGGACGGAAGTTCAATCTCTGGCTAACGACCTTTTGCCTGTTTGCAACGTGGTTTGGAGCAGGAACTCTGATTGCGGCTTCGGACGAAGTAGCTGCAAATGGTCTTAAAGTAACAGCACTCGAGCCTTATGGGGCGGGTCTTTGCTTGATATTTACTGGGATGTTCTTTGCTAAACCGCTTTGGAATATGAAAATTATGACTTATGGAGATTTATTTAAGAACAAATTTGGTGATAAAGTTGAGTTAGTATCTGTTATTTTAAACATTCCAATATATGTTGGATGGATTGCGGTTCAACTTGTTGCCCTTGCCAACGTCCTTTCCGTTTTTTTTCCTGCACCACAATTTCTTTTAATTGTCCTTATCGCCTTATTCACGACGTTGCTTACAGTCATGGGAGGAATGTGGTCGGTCAGCCTTACTGACAGCTTTCAGATGTTTATTATTATCCTCGGGCTAGTTTATCTGTTTTTTAATGTAATTGGGGGGGCTGTCGACGGCTTCCAATCGTTATTAGCCCAAGTCTCTGCCGAAAAATTAGTTCTTATCCCTACTGAGAAACTGGGAGATCTCTTTTCATGGTTAGGTGTTTTGAGTATTTCAGCATTAGGAAACATGACGGGTCAGGACCTGGGACAAAGAGTTTTCTCTGCACGGTCTAGCAAAACCGCACAAATGGGCTGTTACATTTCTGGAGTTGGATATATTGTAGTTGGAAGTATTCCTGTATTTTTGGGGCTAACGGCTCCTCATGCATTAGGAACTAGCTTTGAAGGCTCAGTCATTCCTAATCTGATAAAAAGCTACCTTGATCCATTTACGGGTCTTATTTTGGTCTTAACTATTTTTTCAGCGGTGATTTCGACGATCACTTCTGCGCTTTTGTCTCCTTCAAGTCTGATTTCTCATAATTATTTAAAAAAGCACTTTCCGAATACTTCGACCCTCACATTAAGTAAGCTGGCTGTTGTCTTTGTGGCAGCACTTAGTGTACTTACGGCATTTGCAGGAGAAAATATTTATACGCTTTTAGAAAATAGTTATGCAATTGGGTTGGTAGGCTTTTTCGTTCCCGTAACAATCGCTCTATTTTCAAATAAGCTCTCAGAAAAGGCTTGTTTAATAACAATTGCATTTGGAATTTCTGTTTGGATTCCAGAATTTTTCGGTTATGAAAACCTTCCCTACACATTGGTGTCCGTTTTATTATCATATCCCGTCTATTTTATATCTTATAAGTATATCTAAGCGCAGTCGCTACATGGTCCTTTTCGAATCAAACATGCTTCAGCGCATATTCTCCATGTTGAAGCTGTTGCCAAATGGTCAGATTTGGAAATAAAATATTTCAGATCGAAGGAGGCGTATATAAAATACGTTGAGTGAGAGCTGAAGTATTTTATTTTCAAAGATGGCCGTTTGGCGACAGCCTCATGTTTCACTTTCCTACATTTTGACATTAGAGCTTTCAATTTAAGTTCGAATACTTGGCGAATTCTGGTTTTAATGTCAAACCTTAAAACTTTTATGCGATTGGTATTCTAGCTAGTGACAAAAATCTCGGGATTGCGATTTTTTCTGTTACAGGTTTTTTAACTGGCATTGATGGCTGTATCCGGATTTGACTTTCATGTGTCGTTGGTATTCGGGGTTATCGTGAAAGTACTTGGGATTGGCCGTATCGAAATTGATGCCGGAAAGTTCGTTACGCGCACGATTTAAATCCATTGGAGAAACCGGAACGCCAAGCTTTCGAAGTTCCTTAAGCCAATTGTATGCCAAGCAGTCTGCCTGCATTTCTTGCCGTGTTGAGTAGTATTCATTAAACCCGCTATATCTTTGGTTAAAATCCTCTCCTCGATCTACAAAAAGAGAATCCATAAAAGCCACGACGGCACCACCGACATACATCCCAGCTCTTGAAAATAGATGCCATTTTTCTCTATGGGCCATTTCATGCGCGAGTACGGCAGTTAGGGCCTCGTCGTCTAAATCTTGCATCGCTTTTCGGGTGATAAGAATATGGGTTCCCAAACTCCATGCGTTGCCTATCTCTTCAGAATCGGTGACCTTGGCGACATAGATCTTGCGAAATTGAAATGAGACATTGTTTTTTATAAGGTTAATAATATTTTGAGCGCGTTGAG
>JAGRAG010000145.1:3472-7790 GCA_020435025.1 Bdellovibrionales bacterium
AAGAATAAAAATGGAAATGTAACGAATCTTTAAAAATGAAAATAGATGTGACATAGCTTTCCCCTTTCCATTTAAAACCCTGTTTCAATCTAAAAACTTTGATTTAACGGAATGGAGTCACATTTATTCGCTTTTTTTGGAAAAGAAATAAGGGAGAGAGTTTTTGACTAATAGAAAAAATTATTCACGCTTTTGGGTAAACGCAGTAAGTCTCTTATAAAGACTTTTCAGTGCCTTAAGGGAAAAAGATGCCTTGAGATAACACAATTTTATATAAGCAAGAAACTGGATTAATAGGTTTTCGGGCCAAAAAATATTTACTAAGAACGTCTATCGGCCCTATGAAACAAGCTTTAAGAAAAAATCGATTTTTTCAGAAAAGTAATTGGTATTGATTCCTAAAGATGTGAACGTCAGCCGGTTGGTCAGACCACTGCAGTCATTTTTTGGATGCGCATGACAACGTACAAAAACAACCAGACAATTTGGATTAACGATATTGATGGTCTGGATAAGGGAACATGTTTTCGTAAAGTCAAAATCGTCGGAAATGAATGCGATGGCTGAATTTTTGACCAGTGACTTGTACTCATAAACTTTGTTGAGGCAATCGATTGTTGTGGATTCAATACTTTTTTGAGAAAGATGATCAGAAATTTTTTGTACGGGCTTTTCTGTTATCATTAAATATTTTCGAGCTTCGGCACATTCTTTATTTTTGCAAATGCCTGCTTGCTTGCAAGGTATATAAAAAGAGTTCGTTTCGTAACATTTCCAGCATTTCTCAAGGATTTGATAGGAAGGATCAAAGTTTTCGATCTCTAAAGATTCATTAATATGGTTGCCCGCCTTGTAGAGAAAGTCGACAATCCCCGACCTAAGGATAGTGTACTCTTGAGACTCCTTTAGGACTTCCTCACATTTATCGATAACTTTTGTGTATTGGTTTAAGTTGGTCTCTAGAAATTTACTCTTCATTTCTAAGACAATGGAAAGTATTCCTAAGATGGAGTCCTTATTGATATTTCCATCATTGTTTTGAATGCTTTCGATACATCGTAAATATTTATGGGAAAGGGACTTTAATTCCTCTAATTCAAATGGGGAAATCGAAATTTCATTTTTAGATATGAGCATATCCTCTCCTTTGGTCAGACGGTCCTCACTAACTTAGATTCACACGTACTTTTAGGGACAATTTGACTCATTAAATAGATCGGTCCATCTGGCAAGTTTGTTGATATCAAAGCAGAAAAAAACTTATTAAGTTTTAGTTAAGACTCTAGATCATAATAATTACTCAAAGAATATATTCCTGTTCAGCTGTTGGCGGACATATACAGAAAGAATGGATGTTACTTTGGCGTTTTAGAGAGTTAAGAATATGTGGTTATAATACCGCAATTGAATGCCAATGTAGATCGTTGCTATACTTTTTTATTTAAGAACGCGGTTGACCCGAGTTGATGACATTATTGGAAATATAATATTGAAATTTTTAAAAGAACATTTTTTTGAGTTAACTAGGAATATTATAGCGATTCTTCGACGAAGTTATGCAAGTCCAGTTATCCCAAGGATTGACGGTAGCTAATGTGAAGATCCTTCCTTGGTATAGAAGATTTTATTTTTCCAGATGGGCACCATTTGCGTTTTTAGTTTTCGTATTAGGATATGGCTATTTCAACGAAAGTCTGTTTACGAACCCATTCGGATTGTTTGAAAAATCGGAAGTGGATTCTCAAATATTAAAGACAGTTTCTTTTCAGTTTCAAGCGACGGGCTCAGAGTTAGGCCTGAACCACTCATTGACTCGTTTAGACCCTCATCCCATGCGGGCTCACATTCCGCACTATAGTGCTGTTTATGGCGGAATTGCTGTGGGTGATATAAATAATGATGGTGAGTACGAACTGTTTTTTCCAAGAGTCAATAGCTACGAAAGCGATCTATTGTATGTTCTTGATGAATCTGGAGTTTATCAAGATAGAACGGAGGAATTCTTTTCTGATATTGAAAGTGGTAATTCTACGTCAGCAGTTTTTTTCGATTTTAACAAAGATGGATATGTAGATTTGTATATTGGACGCATAGGTTGTGATAAGCTTTATCTAAGTCGACAGGGAAAAGGGTTTTATGATGCATCCCATGAGGTCGGAATAGATGAAGTGTGTAACTGGACGGCCTCAGTTGCTTTGCTTGATTACAATAATGATGGCTTTCCTGATATATATCTAAGTAACTATCACCCATCCCCAGGAATAAAATCGGCACGAGATTATGGTGAAACAGCTCCCAAAATTCGATTGAATAGAAATGGGGGGCGTAATGTCTTGTTGAAAAATAGAGATGGAAAGGAACTTGTAGATGTGTCAAAGAAAATGGCCGTTGATGATAGCGGCTATACTTTTGCAACTGGCCTTGGGGACTTTAACTTAGATGGGAAGACCGACCTTTTGATTGCTAATGACTACGGAAGAAGTCAGATATATCTGAATCAGTTTCCGGAAAAATTTTTAAACAAAAGTGAAGACCTTTTGGGGTTTGTCCCAAGATCTTCTATGTCGGCCTCTGTCGGAGATGTTAATAACGATGGGGTCCCTGATATCTATGAAGCCAACGTTTCAGATCCAGGAATGAGTATAGGACGAAATGCTTTGTTTATGAGTAAAAGAGGCAGATATGTCAATCAAGCTCAGGTAATGGGAGTTGATCGATGTGGGTTTGGCTGGGGCACGCGTTTTTTTTTTTTTTTTTTTAACGGAATTTTGACTATCGATAAAAATCTATTGTTCTTGAACTACTTTACAACTTATCGGAATCTTTTTTTTTTTTTTTTTATTCGGAATGATTTTGTAATAGATGATCTCTCTTCAAGACCAGCAATTAAAGCAGCTTGATTTATTACATCTTCACCCATTTTTCGATATGTTGTCCATTTCCCGCCTGTAATTGTTACTAAACCTGATTTAGAAACATTTATTGAATGGTCTCTTGATATAGAAGAAGTATTTTTATTTTCCCTTGGTTTTATTAATGGTCTTATACCTGCAAAAATACTTTTAATATCGCACAATTCTGGTGCAGAGCTCATGTATTTTTGGGCATGTTGTAAGATATATTCAATCTCTTCTTTATATGGCTTGGGTTCAAGTAAAGGCTCATTAACTTTTGTATCTGTAGTACCAACAATTACTTTATCATACCAAGGCACTGCAAATAAAACTCTTCCATCCTCTGTGTGTGGGACCATTATTGCTGAGTTACCTTTTAGAAATTTTTTTTCTAATACAATATGAATTCCTTGACTGAGAGTGACTAAGTCATCAGCATCTATTTGATCAAGCTTTATTATATTATTGGTAAAGATACCAGTTGCATTTATTACTACTCTAGAATGTATTTTATATTCTTTATTTGTTTCTTTGTCAATTGCAATAACTCCACTAATCATATTACTTGTTTTCATTAGTGAATTTACTTCCATGTAGTTTATTGCAACTCCATTATTCTCATTTATTGTTTGAGCTATATTTATTGCTAATCTTGAATCATCAAATTGACCATCATAGTAGATTACTCCACCTCGTAAATCTTTAGTCTCAACATTTTCGATTTTTTCAATTGTTTCTGCTTTTGAAAGAATTTTTGATTTACCAATACCAAGTTTTCCTGCTAATAGATCATATACTTTTAAACCCATTCCATAAAAAGGTCCATCCCACCAATCATAAATAGGAACAATAAAAGCTTGGTTATGGACAAGATGCGGTGCATTCTGTTTTAATATGCCTCTCTCTTGCAATGCTTCAAATACCAATGAAATATTGCCTTGCTGTAGATACCTAACTCCACCATGTATTAATTTTGTACTTCTACTAGACGTTCCTTTTGAAAAATCACTTTTCTCTAAAAGTAAAGTCTTATATTTTCTGGTAACTGATTCTAAAGCTGCGCCTAAACCAGTTGCCCCTCCTCCAATGACAACGACATCCCACAGTCCTTTTTCAGATTCAATTTTATCTAATATTATTTCTCTGTTCATATAATTCATTGAATTATTTCAACCAATTTTTTGATCTTTCAACTGCTTTGTGCCAATTATTTAATAATTCATTTTTTTTTGATTTTGCAATTTGTGGTATAAACTTTTTCTCAATTTTCCAATTATTCCTTATTTCATCAATATCTTTCCAAATACCGACGGCTAAACCTGCCAAATAAGCTGCACCTAAAGCAGTTGTTTCAGTAATATTTGGTTTTAGAATAGATATTCCAAGAATATCAGATTGAAACTGCATCAAAGTATCATTTGAGG
>JAGRAG010000146.1 GCA_020435025.1 Bdellovibrionales bacterium
GAGTTTGATATGGATTTTGAGGAGTCCTCTGCAAAAACGACTAAGAAGACGTCAAAAAAGTCTACAAAAAAAGTAGCTGCGAAAGCATCGAAAAAGAAAGCAGCTGCAAGCACAGCAAAGTCAACTAAAAAGACAGTCGCAAAGAAAACGACTAAGAAGGCGGCAGCAAAAAAAATTGCAAAAAAGAAGACGACAAAAAAAGCTGCAAAAAAAGTCGTCGCAAGAAATAAAAAATAAATAAGGTGAAGGCATGGCAAAACAATTAAGAAAATCTAACAAGGACATTCCCAAAATATCTAAGGAACTTTGTGATAAGATGCTTTTAGATTTGGAGAAAGCGAAACGTCCTACTTTGAAGGCCGTGAAGTGTTCGTTAGATAATTCCGAATACAACCCAAAGCTGGGATACTTTACTCCGGGTAATAAGATGGTTACGACGGAGTTAAATGTATCTTCGGTTCAAAAATTAGCTAGAACTGTTTTTATGCTTGAAATGATGCTCAGTAATCTTAGCGTAGGAACCATTCGTACAAAGCGTGAACTTTACTATATTGCTAAAGGTTTGGTAAAAAGTAATGGCAGTTTAAAGCCTCTAGACTTTGATTCTCAGGATGAAAGTGATTCTGTTATTGGTTATATTTGTGATCTGTTAGAGGTCTATCGTGAAGAGATGAATTGTTTTGCCAACGATCGTGGTGGTCAGACCTACTCAAAAAATTTAGTCGTTACCGAATTTCTTGAAGATGGGGAAACTGCTGTCATTGATTTAGCTTCGTTGGGAACAACTCCTTTTCAGCCAAAAAATAAGCCACAATCGTTTAAGTTAAAGTCAAAAAGCGGAAAGATTAAGTTTTGTTTAATTGTCGAGTCGGAAGGTACGGCGAACTCGCTTGTAGCCAATGGCTTTACAAAACGAAATAACTGTATTGTTGTTGGTGCCCAAGGGGTTCCTAGTAATGGTGTCCGGGGATGGGTCAAAACTATTCAAGATCAACTTAAGATTCCTATTTATTTTTTTGGAGATCTCGATGCCTACACTTTACAGAATATCTATCGAACTTTGAAAGCGGGATCAGCGGCCAGCTTGATTCGAAATGCAGACTTTTCGGCTCCAGAAGTTCATTTTTTGGGAGTATTACCTGAAGATGTGAAAAAGTATGATCTTCACTGTTATGATGTTTCGGATAAAAATGCCAGTGATGCTCGTGCATTGAAAAAAGCCAAAGATGCTTTGGAAAATGATCCTTTTTTTATTGATAAGAAAAATAAAAAATTGGCGGACGTTCTGCGATGGTTAATAAAAAGTAAAGTTCGTTGCGAGCAACAGGCTCTTTTTGCTGTCGATCCCAAAGACCCTGAAATGTGTGATAAGATTATTTTGGATAAAATTAAAACGGGATCTTATATTTAGTTTTATAATCCATCTCTAACAAATCGGTGGTTTGTGCAAAGAGGGAGTGAGTTAGAGAGTTTCCTGTCAGGCGTTTCCAACTCGTATAGGTGATATTTTTACGAAGCAGGAGAGGGGCATTGGGAAAAGTCACCTTTTATAAAGACATCAGTGAATTGCTAACTCTTCAAGGAGTGCTTTGCAAGCAAGGGCGCCATCCTAAAGAAGAAGATTTGGGAGAGATCAAAAAGGCGGCCCTTCTGGTCAAAAAAGGGAAAGTCTTCTGGATAGGGTCAATGACTCAAACTCGTTCTAAGAAATTTTCGGATCTTTTAAAAAACGAGAATGTAAAAGAAGTTTCTCTTAAAGACCACACTGTTTTACCTGGTTTTATAGAGTGCCATACTCATACCTTGTTTTCTGGGGACCGAACGGCGGAGTTTGAGCTTCGCAATCAAGGTATTAGTTATCAAGAAATAGCTGAAAAAGGTGGGGGGATCCTATCAACAATGCGCTCGACTCGAAAAGAGTCGAGCTCTCGGTTATTAGAAACGGGTCAAAATCGGGTGAATCGTTTTATTCAGCAGGGAGTGACCACGCTGGAGATAAAAAGTGGGTATGCACTGAATAAAACTGGAGAGATTAAGATGTTAAAGGTCGCTAGAGACCTTAAAGGGCTTGATGTGGTTTCAACGTTTCTTGGAGCCCACTCCATTCCTCCGGAGTTTCAAACAAGCGACGAATATCTTCGTTTTCTAGCGACAGAAGTTCTTCCTTATGTGGCAAAGGAAAAGTTGGCTGAGCGGGTCGATATATTTATTGAAAAAGGATACTTTTCGGTAGATCAAGCAAGAAAATTTATTATGCATGCTTATCACTTAGGGTTACGGTCGACGATTCATGCAGATCAATTGACGAATAATCATGGTGGAGTTCTTGGATCTGAGTTAGGTAGTGATTCTGTCGACCATTTAGTCCAGCTCAATTCGAAAGAGATAAAAGAGCTCGCGCGAGCTAATATCTCTTGTGTGTTGTTGCCGGCAGCAGATTTGTATTTGAAGATGGCCTACCCTAAGGCTCGTGACCTCATTGAAGAAGGTGCGCGAATTGCTCTGGCTACAGATTTTAACCCAGGCAGTAGTCCGACACAATCATTATCTTTAGTGGGAGTTTTGGCGAGGTTGGAAATGAGAATGACATTGCCAGAGGTGATTTCTGCTTACACGGTGGGAGCTGCATATGCCCTTCATCGGCATTACCAGTGTGGAGCTTTGTACTCGGGAAGCAGAGCGGATTTCAGTGTTTTGGATGAAAGCTGGCGAAATCTTTTTTACGAAGTGGGACGTCATCCTGTTAAAAAAGTGTTTTTCAAAGGCCGGTCCGCGAAGCTTTGACAAAAATAAACAATAATTTTGTGTGATTTTTGAAAAATAAGTTTGCCTTATGGATCAAAAATTTCCTAGTCTCTAGGTAGGGTTATGTTAGGGAGGACATATGGGGGTATCTACGTCGTTATTGTTGCAATCGAAGTTCTATTCATCAGCATTTAATTCTGCAATTTTTGATGGTCCTGTCCGTATCTATTTTGCACAGTACCAGGAAGAACAGGCATTGCGAATCCACTATCATTTGCAGCGATGTTTAAACTTACTGCCGAGAGAAGCCCACGTTGCGAATCGTAGATTGCATAGAAAAATTTTTGTGATGCTATACCCGGATCATCTCTCTTACATCAAGGCCTTTCCAGATGAAAGAGGGGAGGCTTGGCAAACTTCCAACTTGGGAGAAGATCGTCTGCTTGGGGTCCAAACACCAGTTGCAGACGCTAAAGCAACTAAGATGACTCAATTGGTTCAATACTGGTTACAAGAGATTATAGAGTCAACAGATTCATCTCCAATGATGTCAGAAGATTCCGCTCCAGAAGTCGACCAAACGACCAATGGCTGTTGAAATAACTTAAGAATTTCTTAAGTAGCTCCAGTTTCTGTGAAGAAAATTGAGATTTCTCTAATATTTTAGTATCCTAATCTCATAAGAAACTAGGGGGCTTTATTCAGCTAAACAGTGGCTCGATGAGCACAAGTAGGAAAATTCAAAATCAACAGGGACAGATTGTTGTTGAATACGTATTGTTGCTTGTCATCTCAGTTGGTATTGCCATATTGATTACTACATCCATGGTCAACCGCAATCCCGAAAGCCCTGGATTTTTGATGGTTAAGTGGCGAGAGATCATTCAGGCCATTGGATCCGACCCCGCTGAAAGTCCGACTTCGGAATAGTCCTGCAAACATTGAATCGATAGGGAACACAACGACTTAAATTTTAATAAGAGCTTTGAGTTTTAAAAAATGTGAGTGCGATTCTTTAGTTCTGCGTAGATAGCGTCTTGCATTTTTTCCTGAATGTCTTGGGCGATGCTATGAACGAGTTCACTGTCGTTTACTGCATCGGGTTTAAAGGGAAGATAAATTGGCTTTAGAACTTTTATCTTCCACTTGGCGGGCAGAGGAATAACGTTCAGTGGAAGTGGTAAGATGGTGTTTTTTCCAAATATCTTATCTAATTTTAAAGTTTTTAAATTGATATGGCTTTCTTCAGCACCAATGATGACGGTCGGTACAATTGGTCTTCCTGTGAGAAGGGCCATCCTCACGAAACCCCGTTTGAACTCTTGTAAACGATAAGCACGGATGGTCGGTTTAAAGTTGCCTTGCTCACCTTCTGGAAACAAAACCACCAATTGATCTTTGTTTAGGTACTTCACGCCATTTTGAGTGGAAGCTTTTATAAACCCAAGAAGGTTAGCTGGCTTTGAGGTGACGTGTGAAAAAAACCAAAAACGATGGGTTAAAACTCGTGCTGGTCGTCGTGTGGCTTTGTAAATTTCGTTTGCAAGAATCATAGCATCTAATCCGGCATATCCCGAATGATTGGGGATGATAACAGCCCCACTGTCTAACGGGATGTTTTCCATTCCCTCAACACGAATTCGGAAATAACTACCCATTAAGTCCATCAAAGAACGCGAGATTCTTTGATACAGCAACGCGTCGGAACCCAACTTTATAAGTTGGTCCATTTTTTCTTTGGGTTTTTGCAAAAAGTTTTTCATTATGTAGGCACCAACTGTTTTGCAAGGGTAGGTTATGTCTAAGTTTATTCTAGCTATTGATCAAGGTACAACAGGTACAACTGTTAGTATTATAAATTCCGTAGGATTACCAGTCGCAAAGGGCAATCATGAGTTTTCGCAAATTTTTCCCAATCCAGGTTGGGTCGAGCACAATCCTAATGAGATATGGGAGACCGTGCTAAAGGGAATTCGCAGGGCCTTGGATCAAGCTTCTATTTCCGGTGAGCAGATTGCAGCGATAGGAATTACAAATCAGCGCGAAACCACTCTGGTATGGGATCGAAAAACGGGAGAGCCCATTTATAATGCGATCGTTTGGCAATGTCGAAGAACGACAGACGTTTGCCAAAAATTAAAAAAGGAGGGTCATCAAAAGACGGTAAAGCAGAAGACGGGACTGGTTTTAGACCCCTACTTTTCTGCGACGAAGTTTCATTGGATTTTGGCCAATACTCCTAAAGCCATGAAGCGTGCGGAAGCTGGTGAGCTAGCCGGGGGAAATATCGATACCTTTTTGGTTTGGAGGCTCACCGGGGGCAAAAAACATTACACCGACGTGTCCAACGCTTCTCGAACATCTTTGATGGATTTAAAAACGCAAAAATGGGACAAGAAATTATTAAAGTTGTTTAAAGTGCCCGAAGCTCTTTTGCCGGAGATAGGCCCTTCTGCCGGCCATATTGCCGTAACAAATGGGGTGCCGGGACTTCCAGATGGGGTACCTATTACGGGTATTGCTGGTGATCAGCAAGCGGCTCTTTTCGGACAGACCGCCTTTAAAGTGGGCGAGGCCAAATGCACATTTGGAACGGGTAGCTTCCTATTAATGAATACTGGAAAAGAATTGGTTCGTTCGCGATCAGGCCTTTTGACGACTGTTGCTTGGCAACTTGAGGGCCAGCCAGTGAGCTTTGCATTGGAGGGGGGGGCTTTTATTTGTGGAGCTGCGGTACAGTGGTTGCGAGATGGTCTAAAAATTATAAAACATAGTTCAGATGTCGAGAAATTAGCCAGATCTGTTGAAGAATGTGGAGGAGTTCAGTTTGTGCCCGCACTCACAGGATTAGGAGCTCCTTATTGGGAACCAGAGGCTCGGGGATTGATTACTGGACTTACTAGAGGCGCGACTCAGGCTCACATAGCGCGTGCCACGTTAGAGGCAATGGCCTTACAAAATGTGGATATTTTAATATCGATGCAAAAAGACCTTAAAAAGAAAATGCGTGCATTAAAAGTCGATGGCGGTGCTGTAGCAAACGACTTATTAATGCAAATGCAGTCTGATTTTTTGGGAGTGAAAGTCCAACGACCACAGGTCATTGAAACCACCGCTGCAGGAGCCGCCTATTTAGCAGGAATTGGTGTTGGAATGTGGACCTTGGATGACTTAAAAAAGATTGTTCAGGTAGAAAGAGAATTTCAGCCAAATATGACGAAAAAACAGAGGGAAATTCGTTTGCACGAATGGCATAGAGCCATTCGCCAAACGACCTCGTTTTAGGATTAGTAACCGATCGACTGGAGAGTTTGATTGAGAAGCTGTCGATACTGCTCTTTAGTTGGTTCATCCGGATTTTGATCAATTAAGTATTGTAAAGGCATCGGCGGAATCATCGTATAGACTCCCGTGACCGTACAGCTATAAGGGTGGCTTGGGTGAACTACTTTGCTGCAAGACACATTAGCTGCTTGTCGCGTTGTTGCTCCCATTCTTGGTGTTTCAATCGACTTAGTTAGAGTTTCATAGACACTCATAGAAATGACTTTGGGAAAACGAAAGTTGTAAACCTGATCAGTGCCCGTCGACACAATGTCATTTTTGTGAAGGACGGCGTAAACTCCACATTGGGAAGATTCACATGTGAGGCCCAAAATCTCGTCATCAGAAGCGACACCGGCTCCTTTTTTATAGCCGCCATTTAAAGTAGCCGCCTCGTCAAGAGCCGCAAATACCGCAGCAGCCATCTCGTGACTGTTTTGGTAAGGGACGACTCGATCTGTGAGTGTATCAAAACCGAAGCTGCCTCCGACAAGGTAGTAGTCGTTGTAATTATAATTTCCGGCACTGGCGTAAGTAGAAATAAATAAAGTGATAATTGATAAAGATATTGATTTCATTAACATTCCCCTTATTGAATGGTCGGATTCTTTTATCTGTTTTTGCTTAAAAAGTAAACACGAGTTGTTCAGAAGAACTCTCTCTGGATCGCTTTATAGATTTAGTTTGAATAGAGCGATCCAATAGAAAAAAATTACAGGATCACTCCACAAGTCACTGACTAACCAATGATCACTTTGAAAATTTCTTCCCAAAGCCATCGCCCTTATTTTTGAAAATGTGTTTTTTCTTAAATAATTCTGGCGGAATGTAAAGAATCTGTGTAGATTACAGTTATTCAAAATAAGGTTTATCTCTAGGGACAGTTAAGTAAGGCTGTTTTTGGTTGAGTGATTGTGGCGGCGACGGTGGTATTTGTTGGAGTTGCGGTGGTGTGGTTTGTTCACCTGGAGAGGCCTTTATTTTGAATTTTTCTAACTGACCAGGAAAATCTTGCCTAGATCTTTTTCTATTAAACCTATGAAATTATAGAGTTTTATTACTTTGGCCCGGGGTCATCTTGGTCATTTTTTGTTTTCCTGGGTATTCTATTTAGGAAGTTGACCCGCTTTTAGGACTATGACCCGTGAATGGAAAAATTCGTTCGTTTCTAGATTACTTTATATCTGAAAGCTACAGACAAAAGTTTTCAGATGTAAGCGAATTTCAAACAAGCCTGCGCCACGCCCGAATGATTATTGCGGCGACGTTAATTACTGGAATTGCTACTTTGCTAATGATTGTCGGCAGAGTTTCCTTAGAGCGAGAAGTTCAGCCTTCTATGTGGGCTCCGGTTTTTATTGTGATTTATTGCTTCACCTCTCCATTTATTGGAAAGTATTTAAATAATTTTGTTCGACCGTTTTTAATTCTTTATTTTATTGGTATTCACGCTATTTTTTATCGTGTCATTACGACGGGTGGTCTGGCATCAATTGTTATGAGCTGGTACACGATCATCCCTATTATTGGCATGCTACTTATTGGAAAAAAGGCAGCTATTGCTTCTTCTGTGATTATATTTATTCATTTGGGGCTTATCTATTTTGCTCCGGAGATTGGTTTGCCGATAAACAATATTGTTCATCAAAACAATGTTCGAATTGTCGTGTTCTCAACATGCCTATTGATTGTAATTGGTGTTTCCTATGCTTATTTTGGAATCACGGAGCAGTACAAAGATCGCGTGATCGACGTGAAAGAAAAGCTCGGTCGCCAAGAGAAACTAGCCTCTATAGGTATCTTGGCGGGAGGAGTGGCCCATGAAGTGAACAATCCACTTATGGTTTTGATGGGACGTATTAATATGATTAAAAATCTCATAAAAAACGAAAATATCGATCGTGGCAAAATCGAAGAACAGTTAGATAAATCGATTAAAATGATTGAGAGGATCTCTGAGGTCACATCGAGCCTATTGAAGTACTCAGGTGCAGCGATTGATCAATCTCGCAGTCCCATGGATCTTTTAGGCTTTGTTCAAGAAATTAAAGAGGAGCTTCGTGGAGTGATAACTGAAAAAGGGATCACGTTGTTATTAAATACCCCAACAGAATCTCTCATTATTTTAACCAATAAGGCTCAGATGAAACAGGTTCTACTCAACCTTTTGCAAAATGCATTTGATGCTGTCGAAAGCTCATCGGAAAAAATTGTCAGTCTTGAGGTAAAAGAAGACGAAGAAGGCATTCTCCTGTCAGTCAGTGACTATGGAGAAGGGATTCCGGAAAAGTATAGAGAAAAGATCATGGATCCTTACTTTACGACTAAGAAATTAGGAGAAGGGCGTGGCCTTGGTCTCAGCGTTTCTAAAGGTATTGTTGAACAACATGGAGGTAAGCTTGTTTATGACACCTCCGTATCCTATACGAAATTTTCAATTGTGCTGCCTTTGAACGTGAAGGTGGGTGCTCCCTCTCATCTTATTGCCATTTCGTAAAACGCATCCGAAAAAAAAGAGTGCAGTTTTTACTGTTCAGCGTCCTTTCTTGAGTACTCAGGGCGTTCTTGGATTCCTTTGTAGGTATCGAGAATTTCATCTAAGGTTTTTTTAGAGAGTTGGGGGTGAAAGGTAGTGTCTTCACTCATTCCCACAGCGACAATCATAAATGGGACTTCGTTTCGCTGTCGATTGAGAAGCTGAGAAAGGTATCGACGGTTTGAGGGAGTGTAGGTGAGCGTGCTTAATCCACTAAGATGTAGGGCCGCTAGCAGCATGCCCGTGGCGATTCCTACGGATTCTTTAACATAGTAGTTTGGGGATTTGCCAAGAGACTCTTCTTCGTTGTAGGGTTTCGAGAATATAGCAATCAGATAATTCGCTTCGGTGAGGAAGGACTTTTCAGGAGTTGTTCTAAGGGGCTTTAGATCGTTGAGCCATCTTTGTTGTTGTCGATCTTGATAAAATTGAGTTTCTTCTTGTTCGGCCCATTTTCTGATTTTCGCTTTGGTAGCCTCATCTTGAATAATTGAAAATGTCCATGGTTGCTTGTTAGCTCCACTTGGGGCCGTCGCGGCAATGGCTACTGCGTTTTCGATAATTTTTATATCGAGAGGATCAGATTTATGAAAGTGGCGTGTGGAACGCCGCTTTCTAAAAAGATGCAGTAACTGTCTTGCGATCTCTAGGCCGCGCTCATTGTCAAATAGAGTCTTTTTAAGTGTTTTCATCGTCTCTCCGTAAAATAGAACGGCTCTTTACAATAAATAAACTGTTTGCTTGATTAGATAAAATCGATTATTTGAATTAAATATATAGCTAACAGCTATATTAGGAGGCCCGATGTATATTAAAGATCATTTAGAAAAACTGAACTATTTTTTTCATGTCGCTCGGGCGGGTTCTATCAAAGAAGCTTCAACTCAGTTGAACATCACCCAGCCATCAGTGACCAAGTCGATTCAGATTTTAGAAGATGCCGTTGGAAGCCCTTTATTCGTGCGTCAACCACGGGGGGTGATGGTGACTCAAGAAGGTCAAATTCTTCTTGAATTCTGTCATCAGCTCTTTTCGCAGCTTGAAAATTTAGAAATGCGTTTAGCGGCTCCAGAAGATCCTTTAGCGGGTCATTTAAAGGTTGGAACGTATGATAGTATAGCTATTTATTTTTGGCCCAAGTTTCTAAAAACCTTTCTCGCTGAAAATGTAAATTTAGACATTGAGCTGACAACGGATCGAAGCCACACCATTCAAAAGATGGTCGAAGAGGGCGAGTTAGATATAGGACTTATCATTGAACCAACTGAGCATAAGCACTTGGAAGTTATTGAATTAGGGGTTGATAGCTTTCAGTTATATTGTTCCTCAAAATTGAAAAAAGACATGGGAGATGGCACCCAATATCCAATTATATACATGCCAGATGCGTTGGCTGGTGGGGGAGAAAAACGACTGATTCATCAAATGAAATTTTCCACAGTCAAAGAGAGAATCAAAGAGTATCGAACCTCTAGTTTGGAATCGGCCAAAGAACTGATTACCAATGGTATTGGCGTCGGATTGTTGCCTAAAATGGTGGCTCGAGATTCTATTTTGAAAAAACAGATTGTGCGATTTCAACCTGAATGGTTTCCCAAAAGAGGCGTTGGAAAGCATAGAATCGGTTTAATTTTTCCAAAAAGGTTGGCGGCTTCAAAAGTCATGTCTCAGCTTATTGAAAGCATCAGGCAATCGGACAGTTGGTGATTTTAGGCAGCGATTTCACTTATCAAAAGATGAATCAATCAGTGAAGTGAAATTCGATGAGTTTGATTTAATTCACCAAAATAATTCAATGTCTGTTTAAGAGAGTAAATGGTTTACAGATATAGCCAAAAAGTAAGCCAAAAGATTGTAAGCTACAAGTTGGCCTATTGCAAAGGTCCAGCTATTGGCTTCTCGACGAGCAATTCCTAGCGTTGCAATGCACTGTAAAGCAATCATATAAAAGACGATCAGACCGGCAATCGAGCCGGTAGTAAAAATTGGTGTTCCGTCTTTGAACGTGGCAGACTGCATAGCTTTTTTTAAGGAAACTTGCAGTCTGTCCTCGTCTTCATCACCAATGTTGTAAACAAGGGCCATCGTTGAAACAAAAACCTCTCTAGCCGCGATGCTTGAGATGATTCCAATGCCTGCTTTCCAGTCTAGACCCATAGGCTGCATAATGGGTTCAATGGTTTGACCTAATTGCGCGGCGTAACTTTGGGTAATCCTCGCGTGATCATTGGGTTCTTCATACGCAGGAAATGTAGTTAAAACCCAAATAACTAAGGAAAGGACAAAAATAATGGGGCCAGCTCGGAAAATAAAAGACTTTGTTTTTTCTAGTGAGAGTCTAAAGACCGTGAATAGGTGAGGGCGTCGATAGTGGGGAAGTTCTAATAAAAAAAATGAAGAACTATCTTTTTTCATCCATCGTGAAATGATCGCGGAGATCAGCCCAGCGAAAATAAATCCACCAATGTAAATAATTGCTAACCAGGCACCAGCAAGAAGTGGAGAGCTAAATAGAAAAGAGAGCAAAAGAGCGTAAACTGGCAATCGCGCACTACAGGTCATTAATGGCAAAATGGCAAGAGTGAGCCAGCGTTCTTTTTTGTTTGGAATGGTTCTTGTGGCCATCATTGCGGGAACGGCACAGGCGTGCCCAGCTAACAGAGGAACAAAGCTTCGACCATTGAGCCCTATAAGCGACAAGGGTTTGTCCACAAGGGAAGCGGCTCTAGCAAGGTATCCAGAATCCTCTAACAAATTCAGCCCAAAAAACAAAATAAAAATTTGAGGGACAAAGACTAAAAAAGCTCCAAAGCCGGCAATCACACCGTTTGCTAAAAAATCAGTCCATAAGGATTGAGGGGAGAGGTTGATAACAATATTTGCGAGAGTTCCCATGCCCTGATCGATCCAATCCATAAATGGGGCAGCAGCCCAAAAGATCGATGAAAAAAGGGCCAGCATAATAAAGGCAAAGATAAAAAATCCGAACCAAGGATGAAGCAGCCAGCGATCTAACTGTTGTTCTGTAGGTTCTTTTGGAGAAGTTTCAGAAAAGCGGAAAGATCTGTTATAAATGTCGGACCATTTCGCTTGATGTCTCTTAAAATCCTCAGACGTCCAGCTAGGTGGGACCTCTGTTTTTTTGGGTTTAACAAAAAAGTCTTTTTTAAGGTGACGCACCTCTTTCATGAGTTGTTGAACTCCACCTCCTAAGCGGCCATCAATGGGAATGACTGTAGCCCCCGTCTCTTTGGAGAGCTGCTCGATATTGATTTCGCCAGATTGTGAGGCCACCACATCGGTCATTGTTAGAGCGACCACAAAAGGCCATTCAAGGCTTTTTAGCTGTTCGATGAGAGACATTTGACGGACAAACTGGGTGGAATCAATGACAACGATTAAAAGGTCAATGGAAGCGTCTCTGTGCGCAGATAATAAGATGGATTGAGTCACCTGCTCTTCTGGGCTTTTGGGAAAAAGGCTATAGGTGCCCGGAGTGTCGATGACCTGCAGAGGGGGGCCGTAAATATCTAAGCTTTCGCCAATATGGTAATCAACGGTGGCACCTGGATAGTTCACGGTTTTTGAATGTGAGCCTGTAATCCAATTATAAAGGGTTGTTTTTCCTGAGTTGGGAGGGCCAACTAGGGCTAATATAGGATGAAAGGCACTGGACATGGAAACTCCGGTCTCACAAATACAAAAAGCACAGCAAGTGAGAATTACCTCGAGATCCCCAGAGAAGCAAGAATTCTAGGTACCAGTATCTTTTCGTTTTCAATAAGCGAACAAAGATTCATATAACGGACATTTCAGTAGGCATCTCAAAAACGACACCCTTTATTTGCGAGTCACCTTTGTAAGAAGGCTTGTAAGTCTTGAATATCTCCTCAAAAGCGAGTTCGGTCGGTGCATTGCTCGCAAGGCGAGCGGTGCTGCCGATCGCTCTGTTTGAGCCTTTTGAGGAGATATTCAAGACTTACAAG
>JAGRAG010000147.1 GCA_020435025.1 Bdellovibrionales bacterium
CCTAGAAAAGTGGAGTATTGGGAAGGGCGAGCCAATCGTTTCCATGATCGAAAAATGTAAAAAAAAAATAATGGGCAATGGTCTAAGTCGCGTTTGGCCCCTTAATTCGACATCTGATTTTTCTTCTCCTATCTAATTCTAGATCGTTTTGACTCAAAACTAGAATGTGGTGAGCAGTTTGTTGGTCTCCACCCTTTTGTGCTACTATTTAACCAGGACATGAGGAAATGAGGATGGAACGTCACTCGAAAAAAACAAGAAGAGCTTGGTTGGAGCAAGGGCTGCGGTTGGTTCCGACGCCATTTTTACTTTCCAGTTGTACTAGCCTGTTAACCAAACCATCCTCACATTTAGAATATCAGTCCATTTTATTAGCCTCCCGGCCGACTAAAAATAAAAATATTCGTCAACCGATATTGATGGTGGCCTCGTCGTTAACTGGTCACAGGAAAGAATTTTTATTACCTTCTTTACAAAATCCCCATGCGACCATTCTGTCAAACAGGGATCCAAAAAGTGTGGTAGTGGTTCCGAACGGCGAAAGAAAATCCTATCGTGTTTCGATCGAAAGTGGTCAAGTTATGCAAGAATATATGTCTAATAATCCTTATGGATTTTACGGACATGGAGTGGAGTCGCCTGACGGTCAGTATCTTTTCCTATCTGAACCTGGGCCGACTGAGAAAAGTGGAAGAGTTGCCATCTATGATAACATCACTGGTAAGTTTTTGGATCATTTAGAGGGGCATGGTGTTCATCCACATGAAATCCAAGTTGTGGATCAAGGCAAAGTCTTTATCTTATCGAACAACGGCTATAAAAAGAGTGAAAAAGAGTATCAAAGGTCCTTTTCTAGTTTATCTTATATTGAGGTTTCTAGTGGAAAACTGTTAGATCAAGTTTTTCTGCCGGAAACCCACTTGCACATGACTCATTTAGCTGTGGCAGATAATGGCGACGTAGCTATTGGTATGGATATGAGCACACATCCGCTAAAGCAGAGGATACCGTCTAAATCGGTTGTGGCCTTTCGTAAGGCTGGTGCTAGTATTCGAATTTTAAATGCGGACGGCCCGACGAAAGAAATGTTGGGACGACATGTTCTAAGTGTTGCTTATGATGAACAAAATTTCATCATAGGGGCTACAAATCAGTATCCAAATGGGCCTTTGACATTTTGGAGTTCTAAAAAGGAACGGTTTTTAAGGTCGCTACCAATTGAGGGGAGTTCGGGGATTAATTACTTGCGAGATCGTCGGAGGTTTTTGGTAACCACCCACAATTCGGGGTTGTATGAGATCTCATCACCAGATCTAGAAGTCGTACGGCATATTCCGATGAATGATATGGAGCTCTATGTAGATAATCATAGTTCGGTATTGATATAAAAAAAGCTTTTCTAAAAATAGAAAAGCTTTTTCATGTCAACAAAGCCCGAATGGCTTACTTTTTAGGAGCTTCGTTACAACGTGCTTTACATTTTTGTGATGCATAGAACTTTGCAACGGCCTTTTTGGCTGCTGGATCTTTAACCGCCGCCACCATACTGTTCATGACGGTAACGCTTTTAATTTCACCCTTTTCAAATTTCTCTAGCTGAGAAATGATGAACTCTTCAGACTTACCTGCGAGAACTGGATAAGTAGCCACAGCTGGATTTCCGTCAGCTCCATGACAAGCTATACAAGTTGCAGCTTGTGGTGGAGGTGCGCCTAAGGCTGAAATTGATGAAAAAACAATAACAACTAAACTTAAAAACTTCATTTTTTTCCCTCGTCAATGCATTGTTGTAATTGCGGCTAGTTTAAAGGAATCTTACGTGTCTGTCCATCATCGAATGGAAGGAAGGCGAATATTATATTTGGTTGAAATAACATGAGATTTTTAAAACTCCTCTTCTTGTTTTGATATTCATTAAAACTATATTAATGATATAAATTATTCAGTTTTTTTATCCTCCTTAGCTGTGTAGCTTTAAATTTATAGAAGACAGTGCCACACAGTTGGTGGATTTAAGGGGGAAGAGATGAACACTCAATTCAGAAGTCGAGAAGCGGCGTTCGAAAGCCGTTTGAGTAAGCCAACTGTAAAGTCGGTTCGAGAAGGCCATCATCGGGTTCAAGTCATCCTAAGAGAGTCGATATCAGCCGTTCGAGAGATGAATGTTGAGGGACAAAAAACCTATCTCGGTGAGGTGAGGAACTTTAAAAATAATGAATTTTTATCGCGGGTTTTGCCTAAAGATCTTTCTATTAGTTGGACACGGTTGCCAGGAGGTAGGACTCTTCCTGCACATTTTCATCCATGTGCAAGTATGGTAATAGTTACAAAGGGAAGTGGGGAATCCATAGGAGATACTGTTGCGCCTGTACAGTCTGGTGATGTGATTCAAATTCCCGAGTGGAACTTGCATGGATTTCGTGGGCATGAGGCAGAGGGTTTTCACGCGCTCTCCATTCAATTTCAAAGTACGGCTATCTTTTCCTCCGAAGAGCGTCCAGAGACTTCTTATGTGGATCGAAACAATGTCCCAATCGAAGATCGACAACTTAAGATTGTTTCAAGAAATCAATTGCCTGAAATTAGTAAAATCGAAATTGATGGAACAACAAGAAATTTAGGAAAGGTGCAGAACTTCTCTGCGAATTCGACACTGAAAAAAGCTTTTCCAGAATATTTCTCCGCCGCTTGGGTTGAGTTGCTAAGTGGAGAACGTTTAGAAGAACATGTTCATGATACTGACAGTATGATCATTCTAACCGAGGGACAAGGAGAGGTGTGCGGAGATCGAGTTGGGCCTATTTTTGAAGGCGATGTCATCTATGTTCCTGCGGGATGTCGTCACGGATTTAGTGGAACAGGCGGACAAGGATTTAAGGCACTGTCGATTCAATTTCAGAATAGCAGTTTGTACGAATCAAAAAGGCATCCTCAGGTTCGCTTTATTGAATCCAAACAGGTAGGAATGACTTTTGTTGAGTTTTTAGAGTTGAACGAAAAGTTTGCTCAGAGATTTCAAAAAAATGCTATTTTTAGTACTGAAATAAAATTACTACTTAAACGCCGTCATCGAAAAAATATCTTACTTAACTGCTTACAGGTTATGAGCAACTCCTTTCAAAGGCTCATGTTTTCTCGAATTGCCTTGTGTGATAGTTACTCCTATCGGAAAGTATTTTTTCAACACTTTATGGAAGAGCTTGGTCACGATTTAGAATTAAAAAAAGAGAGAAAGAATGGCAATACTATATGGGATCCCATTTTAGAGTCGAGTACACTTTGGTTTTTTGGAAAAAATTTTTTGTTAGATGACCCAGCTCGAATTGTGATGACCCAAATGGTTTTGGAAAAAGGTGCTTCAATATTTTACTCGCACTTTGCAAAGCAATTTGCAGGTGATATGGCGAGTGATCACATACTTAAACACAGTGTTGCTGACGAAGGGCATGATTCAATGGGGGTCGACCTACTTCGTCAGGAAACACCATTAAGATTGGAATCGCTTTCCATTTTGATGCAGCAGAGCTGGGATATGTTAGATCTATTTTTGTCTAGAACCTCTGAGTTAATAAAAAAGGGGGAATGTGATGGGGCATTATGAAAATCCATTGCTTTTTAATGATCAAATTAAAGAGCCATATGAGGCACTGGCGGACCTGAGGGCAAAGGCCCCCATTTACTATTGTCACCAATTGAAAGGGTGGGTGATAACTCGATATCGTGATTCGACTCAGCTTTTTGCAAATCCAAAAGTTATCGCAGGAAATTTGACCGAGCAGGTAGAAGCCCAACTTGATGGGCTTGAGCTAGGGATTGTTTCTGATTATTTGCGGATCAGGAATGAAATGATGTTGCATAAAGATGGGGATGCTCATCTTCGCTTAAGAAAGTCTTTGAATCCCTTTTTTGCAAAAAACCAAATTGTGCAATTAAGTCCTATAGTCAGTAGCGCTCTTAAGGAGACAATTTCTGAAATTAGTGATAAAAAAGAATGGGACTTTGCTACTGAGTTCGCCGAACCATTTTCGACAAGAGTGATTGCAGGTTTGTTTGGTGTGCCTGAAGCAGATAGATCGGCATTTCAAAAAGCATCTGATGACGTATCCCGGTTTTTTGGGACAACAATGGGAGATATAGAGCACGACGCACTTATAGCGAATCAGGCGATCTTATTTTTAGAAAACTATTTCTACAGGCTTGTCGATAAAAAGACAGAAGAACCGGGAAATGATTTGATCAGTTCTCTGCTTAAGGGGCGAGATAGGTCTGACTTGACGTTAGAGGAGATGATAGCTCAGTGTATTTTGATTTTGATGGCGGGTCATTTTACAGTTATTGATCAGCTTTGTAATAGCCTTTTTGTGTTTTCTAGACATGAACTTATCGATTATCTAAGATCTCACCCTGAATTGTTACCAGATGCGATTGAAGAATCAATTCGACTGGATTCGGGAGTTTTATTTATGGGAAGAACGGTCAAAGAGGATTTCTATCATGAGAATTGTCTTTTTAAAGAGGAAGACAGTTTGTTTTTGGGCCTTGGAGCATGCAATCATGATCCAGAGGCTTTTCCAAACCCCGATACATTTCAATTAAAAAGAAGGGGGCCGCGCCACTTAGGGTTTGGCTTTTCTCAACACCAGTGTTTAGGAGCTGAGTTAGGGAGACTGGAAATTTTAGAAGCTTTTACTGCTCTATTTAAAGAGTTTCCGACTTTGAATATTGTAGATAGCGACGTTCAGAGAAAAGCGGAATCGTTGTTCTTTAGGGGTTTTTATAGTTTGCCTATTTCGACCGTATAGAAAACAGGGTTAGTTAATGAATCGGCCCTTATTGATGGTTGCGTATCTTAGTTTGTTTTGTTTTGGCTTCGTAGACAATCTTCGAGGGCCATTTTATCCTTTGATTCTGGATCATTTTAAATTGTCTACCCACCAAGGTTCTTGGTTTTGGGCCTGGGCTTCGGTATCTGCTTTTTTGGTAAATATCACAAGTCCTCTTTGGTTGAGCCAGTTGAGCGGATTGAGATGGATGGCTATTGGTTTGGTGTCACTGGCTTTTGGGCCGATCAGTTTAGGGTTGTCCTTGTGGTTTAATTCTCAGAGTGTTCTATGGGTTTCAACTTTCTTTTGGGGATTAGGGTTTGCTTTGATCAATCAGATGGTGAGTCTCTTCATTATCAAGATAGGTGATTCGCAAAAGCGCAGACGTCTTATGGGAGGAGCTCACGCTACTTTTGGTTTGTCGGCTATGATGGCCCCATTGGCGATCAATTTTTGGATGAAGAATCAGCAGCCTGACAATTATCGCTGGTTTTTTTTCTTTGCGGTTATTCCTCTTACGGTCTTCTTAATGACTATGTTTCTTAAGGAAGGTCCACGTTTTCAACCAGTAAAAAGAGAAACGGCGATCTCGGTTCGTGTTTGGATTCGATGGGCTTTACTTTTTGGGTCCTATATTGCACTTGAGGTTTTAGTTTCATCTCGTTTGATTCTCTATTTAAAGGAATCTGTAGGGTTGGCAGCCGAGGAATCTCACTTTCAATTGACGTTGTTTTTTCTAATGATGCTTTTGGGAAGACTCGTTTTGGCTTTTGTATCTATTTCTATTTACGGAAGGTCTTTACTATTGCTGTCAGTCCTCGGAACGCTGCTCTTTTTATACATTGGAATATTCTATCTGTATCATTTCCTAGCTGTTTGTGGGTTCTCAATGGCCTTTTTTTTTCCAGTGGTTATGGATGTTATGGCCGAAGAATATGGGAGCTCTTCGGAGCAGTTAGTTCCGTTGGCCTTTTCCGGAGTTGATGCTTTCTTAGTGATATTCCATCTTGGATTTGGGCAGATGGTATTTCGTTTTGGAATTGATAAGGCGATGTACTTAAATCTCGCTCTGGCTGTTTGGGTTTTGATACTAATTTTATTTTTACCAAAGGCGGGTCAATTGCAAAAAGGAAGTGAATTGTGAAAGTATTAGTTTTTTCTCCTCCATTTATAGGGCACTTTGGTGTTTTAAAACGGATGATTCACAAATATCATCAGGTTGAATTCAAATTAGCTTACACGACATGGACCAATCTACTCGTAGAAGGTGAAATCAATCTGGCTAGAAGTGAATTGAAAGAGTCGCTTCCGGCAAACTGGACTTTTCCTCGAGTTCGAGAGCTGTATGAAGATTGTTTAAATTTAGCTCAAGAGTTTTTACCGGATTTAATTATTTATGATTTTTTCTCTTTAGAAGGACATTTTGTTAGTCACAAACTCAAGATACCCTGCTGTTGTTCAATTCCTTCATATATTGGTGCAAATGATCTAGACAAAGACATCCGTCGCATTGTTTCTGAAAACGAGGTGAAAGACCTTTTCGGAGAACTTTATGAGGATTTTTCGTTTTCTGTAGATAGATTGGAGTGGATTGCAGATGGACTTCACATTCCAGGAGATATAAACATAGTTTGGACATACCCTTCTTTAGTTGTTGATGACTTTGCAGCTGGACGAAAGTTGTTAGACAGCTATCGATTCGTTGGAAACTTTAGTAATAGAATTCAAGGAAATCGGACTCATATACTTATATCGTTTGGAACCGTGATAATGGGCAATCTTTGGTCTAAGAAATTAGAGATCCAAAGTGGAATGAGAGAATTTATCCAGGAGTTAGCGCGACTGGCTTCGAACGAAAATATTTTGTTTGTAACCCAAGGACGTCATATTTTGGATGAATATCCAAAAAGTTGGACTGTTGTTAATAGCATTGATCAACCAAGGATGTTAGCGAATTCAGAAATGTTTATCACTCATGGAGGAAGTAATAGCTTTCATGAATCGGTCGTTCAGAAAACACCTATGGTTGCGATTCCATTCAATGGTGATCAACACTTGGTTGCGGCTACGATTGATAATAAAGGTCTTGGAACTAGTATTGCGTTACATCACAGCATAGAAGTAGACTCTGAATGGAATTTTTTAAACTCGGAGCTTGCTCATAAAGTTATTGATTCAATTGATTACATTCGCCGCCATATGAAGCAGATTGAACAAAATTACGAAGATCTTTCATTAGAACCTGATAGCCTTAGTGAGCTTTTTTGAGTTCCAGTTTATCGTCCTTGGTCCTATTTTAAGACTGTCCAAGGTAGGGTTCTTGAGTGCCGGTTTGGCTCTGTTCATCATTCAGACTATGATTTGAGAGTACTTTAGTTTTCGATCATCTAGGAAGCGCGTGAATGCCATCTGGTAAAAAGATTCTTGAGTTTAATGATATTCAAATTAATGAGGTGATTTCTTCGATTTCTTTTTTCGATCGTTTTCCTCCGGAAGTGACCAAAAAGATCGTAGCAAATGCTCGTATGATTGAATACGGGCCGGGATCAATAATTTTAGAACAAGGGACGATTAATGAAAATTTGTACTTTCTTGTTACTGGTCAGATGACAGTTGTTGTTGATGGAGGTGTTGTTGCAAAACTGCGTCGTCGGGGGGATATCATTGGAGAGATGAGTGTTCTGTCTAAGGAGCCAGTCGCCGCAACCATTATCACTGAAACTCCAACTCAATTGTTTGTGATATATGGGCATGATTTTAACTCAGCAGTTCAAGGAACCGAAAATATTGAGTTTAGAGTTTTGATGTATGAGCGGTACGCCATTTCGTTGACTTCTAAATTAAGGGAAACCAATCACAAAGCAAAGGTTGTTGAAGAAGTTAATAGAGCTTTAGAAGAAGCGAAGAACCGTTTGGAAAATGTCAATTCTCAATTAGAGATCAAGGTTGCAGATCGAACTAAAGATCTTAAGCAAAAAACATTAGACCTCATGGCCTCTCACCAGAAACTGGAAACTAAAAATGCGGAGCTCCTAGCTGGACATGCGAAAATGTCGGAAATTTTAGCTGCTCAGGAAGTGATATTTCATAAGCTTGAGAATTTAGAAAAAGATCAATTGATTCCTCTTGAAGACTCCTTAAAGAATTTAATTAAAGCCCAAAAGAAAGATGAGTTGGAATTTGAAGTCAATCGAGTCTTGAAATCGGTACACGATTTGAAACATCACTTAGAGCCTATCGTGAATAGGATTTCTGCCGCTCAAAATATGATTTCACAGAAGGTTTTACTGGCGGATCCTGAGAAAAAACAGCAGGTCATTGCAAAGATGGCATTAATGGGCACGGGGGTCGAACTGGATATAGTTGCTTCGAAAGAAGAAGGCCTTAAGATGTTGAAAGAAAAATCTTATAATATTATTTTGGTGGATCTTTCTTTGATTAATTTGGCTGAAGCTGCATTTGATTTATCTCCTCATTCTAAGTTTGTCTTTATGACGAGCGAACCACTTGAAAATTGCTTGGATCAACTGCAATCATCATCGATTTTTCCAAATATAGTTTCTCGTAATATGAATGACCGTAGTTTTACTATAAAAAATATTATGACCACAGTCGTGAAACTTTCCTCTACAGATATCTTTGGGCTTGAAAAGTATCTTTTGTGGGGAGCAGATGTTCAGGAAGAAGTCGTCACTAGTAGTGATACGCGGGCAGAATTGATTGAACACATGGATGCATATTTTAGCAAAGCGGGAATTCGAAGATCGAAGCGAGATGCGTGTAGTGCCGTTGTGGAAGAGCTTCTTATGAACGCGATTTATGATGCCCCTTTAGATGATGGGGGAAATTCCAAGTACAATCAGTTGGAAAGAACTGTAACAGTAAAGTTAGAGCCTAAAGAGTACGGAAAGATCCGATATGCGACAGACGGGATGCATATGGCCGTTTCCGTCGAAGATCCTTTTGGTGGCCTAACTCAAAACAAAGTTCTAGCTTACTTAGAGACGTGCTATTCAGGAAAAGCCGGTTCCTTAAATACGGAAAAAGGGGGGGCCGGGCGTGGATTGCACCAGATTATAGAGGGGGCCGACCTGGTTGTCTTTAATGTTACAGAGGGATATAAAACGGAGGTCATTGCGATCTTTGAGGTTTCTCCTGATAAGTCTGTCGAAAAGCATCCTTCACTTCATTTTTTTCATCAATAAATCCTAGCCATCATTTTTATCTCTGTGTGCCATATTTAGATGAGTCATAAAATTAATTTATGAACTGAAATTCTTTTAACTTATGGATCATTGGATAGTTGAAAAATTTATCGACCTTCTTTAGATCTGGACTTTCAAGGGCTTTAAAGTCTCTTAAGTTAAACTACTTAAGTATTTGAAATTATACAAAAAATTAACTCTTGTGGTGGTCAGCTCTCAAGGGAGCCTCAGCTTTCGTTTTAACGGAAATTCATATTCTTCCATTTTTTTCAAATCTCCTGCTTCGATCTGACTAAGGGTTTTAAAGTTCCCTTCACTATCTTTTTGCTCCAACGCGTCAAGTTATGAGAAAAAGGCGAGGATTTAAAAATTGTGGAGGAAAAACTGGTGAACCTCAATTCGAACTACTTTAGATATCTGTGTCAATTCGTACGCTCATTATCTCATTCTGTTTTCTACACGTTGCTGGTGACTTCACTTGTTTATACATCCTTGCCAATTCCAAGGGCCTTTGCCGCAGGTCGAATCGATAAAGGTGAGGTGCAGAGTTCTTTAGAGGTGGCTCAAGATTATCTTGATATGGTGAAGCACTTTGAAGGCATATTAGATGGGCGTCCGATGGATCGGCACCCACTAGATACGTTTTCTTTGTTGCAACAAAAAGCTCATCTTGCCTTAGATGGGAGCACTCGTTTGGTGCCGTGGATGAACTTGGACGTTTCGATTCGCACCTTTGATGAAGAAAAAGAGCTTTTTTCTACCACTATGAAGGCCAACGGCAACTTTAAACCGGGTCATGGTTCAGAAACCTATTACTGTCGGACTTCCAGCCCCTGTCGGTTGACCCTGTCTACAGAAAAGTTAGGTACCCTCAATGAGTTCTTTTTTCCTGCAAAGGCGATGACAACCTTCGGTCCCTATGTGCTGTTTATCAAGGAACATTCCTTTGATAGTGGCAAGGGAACGCAGACCTTATCTTTTGTAGATCTTGAAGGCCTAAGTAGTTTGATAGGTAATGAAGACATTCCTGTATATGATATCGAATTAAAAATGGATCAACCGCTTAAGGAAATGAAGGTGGTTGATGGTGCTATTGAGCTTAATGGAGACGGGCTAAAGCTTTATCCTTATCAGTTAGCTGATGTCTCAAAAATCATGTATGCGGCATACAATGTTAAATCAAACTTGGTTAACCCCTCGACATTTAACGGCGCGTTGGCTCAAGTGGACAATTTTGCTCACTTTATGGATCAAATGGCTGAGATCACTATCGAAGAAGAAGCTCGTGAAGCCCACAGGGCTCAAAGAGTCGTCGTCGACTTTGCACGGCTTAAAGAATCCCTCGTAGCGGATCACAGGCTTCAAAAGACCCGAGAAGAACCACGTATGGCAATGGACGAAAAGCTCGCTTCACAGAATACCCACGGTCGTAAAGTGGTTGGCAATGCTGCGAACGTTTTAGCAAGCGCTGATGCTGAAGAGTTTCTTTCTGAGAGCCAGAAAGAAATGGTGAAGGAGTTTGTAACGAAGTTAGAAGAAAACCGACAGTTGGATTCGGCATTGTTGGGATCACAAGAAAAATTATTAGCAGGAAAAAAGACATTTGCTTCATTTAAAAGATGGGTGATGTACTTGATGACTCCACGACCGAGTCGAAGCAATGTCATTAAAAATGCGATTGCTTCTATAATGACTCGAATTAAAATGTTGGGAGTTAAAGCCCATACGGAAGTTTATGCGTCGGGAGGTCTCAACTTAAGTGCTCAGGTTCAGTTATCTGTATCTCAGATGTCCTATCGAGCTACCAAAATCGTAGAGTGGTTTAGTGGGAGACCCTTGTCCACGGCATCGATGATCGGAGCTGGATTTTTAGGTGTAATGTTTCCGGAAATCTATACTGCTACGATGGAAGCGGGCCTTGCCTTTGGGCAAGGGGTTGTCAATTACGTTAATAGTGCTTTGACGGGAACATATTCTGCGGTCATTGAAGGGGGAGGTCCGGTTATGGAGGTCCTAAACCCTTTAAGAACGATTCCGGTTATTGATCAAGCTTACGTTGAAGGAACTAAATGGACGAGAACCATTATTGGGGTATCTGGATGGCTGACCGTTATAGCTGGAATTTTAGGGCTTTATCATGTGTCTCAAAATGTGGTTCGCCTGGGGCTAGCTATGAAAAAACCTGGGTATGAAGGTTTTGTACCTAAGATGGAAAAGATGGTTAAGCAGTACAACGATAGCTTAGCTAAAGCGGAAGCGGAACGGCTACGTATGGTTTCAGATAAGGCAAAAGACTTTGAGAACCGGCATCCAGAAGAGGTCAAGCGTCTTAACGAGGCAGCTCATAAAAGAATTGAAGAAGTGAAGGCAATGAAAGACCAGGCTATGAAGAGTTCTGTTGTCTATAAGGTCTTTCACCCTATCATGTGGACTTTAAAAGCCTCCGGTAATGCCATTGTCGGTTTGGGAAAAGTAACTTTTGGAACGGTCTTTCGAAAATTGTTGGGTGCCGATAGCCAACGGTTTTTCACTGCCCTTCGAGTTTTTATTTTTAGTTTTGCTTCGTATACGAGAACGTCTTTGGACTATGCGGCGGCTTGGAA
>JAGRAG010000148.1 GCA_020435025.1 Bdellovibrionales bacterium
TGGAGTGGTGATGCCGATGAATATTTTTTGAGAATGATTGCAAGAATGATTCAAATTGCGAGATTTGAGTAACATAATTTTTTTGAGAGGGCGTGTGGGGTCCAATAAAAAAGGCACCTGAGAGGTGCCTTTTAGTTCTTATCGAATAAGAAATTCGAGGATTAACGTTTAGAGAACTGAGTGCTCTTACGGGCTTTGTGTTGTCCGTATTTTTTACGTTCCACCATACGAGAGTCACGAGTTAGGAATCCAGCTTTTTTAAGTGCTGGTCTGTTTTTTTCGTCAACAACGACAAGGGCTCGAGAAATACCGTGACGGATAGCTTCTACCTGTCCAGTAATTCCACCACCTTTAACTGTGACATAAAGATCATATTTATTAGTGTTGTTAGTGACCTGAAAAGGAGTGTTAACAACAACTTTACCAGTCGCATGAGTGATAAACTCGTCGTAATTTTTCCCGTTGATAGTTATTTTCCCTGATCCAGGTTTTAAGAAGACCCGTGCTGAGCTCGTTTTTCTTTTTCCAGTAGCGTAGTAAACTGTATCTGACATTTCTTTAATTCCTCAATTAATTGATGTTCAATGCTTGTGGTTTTTGAGCGGCATGTGGGTGCTCAGCAGTTTTATAAATTTTAAGTTTGTTAATCACTCTGTAAGAGAGACGATTTTTTGGAAGCATGTGCTGAACAGCATTTTTAATGATTTGTGTGGAGTCTTTTTCCAACATTTCACGAGCTGTCATTTCTTTAAGTGAACCAAAAAATCCAGTGTGTCTGTAATATCTTTTAGCGTCCCATTTGTTTCCACTCATTTTGATTTTGTCGCTATTAACAACAACTACAAAATCACCAGTGTCTACATGAGGAGTGAAAGTAGGTTTTCTTTTACCACGTAATACATTGGCAACTTCCGTAGCCAATCGGCCAAGGGTTTTGTCGGTCGCATCGACGACGTACCAATCTCTTAGTGAATCTGCTTCTTCTTTTTTTGCCATCCAGGTCTTCATTGCTAGTAACCCCAACAGTAGATAAAAATCTTAACGAGGCGACAGTATTAGATTTTTCGGCACTTATTGTCAAGCTCAGATGGGTAGGAAACTCTATACAAATAAAGACCCTGAGCCGGGGCACTTTCTTTGGCAATTCGGCGGTCACAGGATTGGATAATTTTTTCAAATTCAGAGGTTGGCAAGCCGTTGTGATGCAGGTGAAGCTGCGTGCCAACGATGGTTCGAACCATTTGTTTCAAAAAGCCATCTCCTTCGATTTGAAATTGGATCAGTCGATCCCTGCGACGGCTCCAGTTGGCGGAGAAGACCTCGCGAATCGTTGATTTGACCTCGGTGCCGGAGGTCTGAAAACTGCTAAAATCTTGTTTTTTCACAAGATATTGAGCCGTCTCATTTAAATAGTCCAAATTCAACGGACTCCGCTCCCACAGGGCGTATCGAGCCTTTAATGCCGAAGGAATGGGGCTTTGATAAATTAAATATTTGTAGGTTTTGCGCTCCGCAGATGCCAGAGCATGAAATTCTGCGGGAGCCAGCCAGGCCCCCTTTAAAGCAATGCTGTCGGGCGTAAGAGCATTGAGGCTACGCATTAGATTAAAGCGAGAAGGCTCTTTTGAGGTCCAAAAATGAGCGGTTTGGGAAACAGCATGGACACCAGCATCTGTGCGTCCAGAACCACATATACGAATTTCTTCGGAAAATATCCGGCTCAGGGCTTGTTCGAGGGTGCCTTGGATGGTTGGCTTAGCTTGTTTTTGCCTTTGCCAACCACCAAAATCCGAACCGTCATAAGAGAGTAAGAGTCTGACTTTGTACTTTGGGGAATCGCCCACGAGATATCCTCTGTCTCTATTAGATTAAAAACCTAAGCGCGCTCCGGTGATTTGTTTAAAAAGTTGATTCATCTTTGCTGCGGCTTCATCGGGAGCTCTTTCTCTAAGCTGAACGGCGCGGTTATGCAAGTCAATCATCTTTTCAAGTCGCTCTAACATGTCCTCTGCTTCGACCACGTAATTCAGTCCCAACTGATCTCTAACGGTTGTGTCGAGTCCTGCTTGAATCAGCGGACGAAGCTTTCCTTGGCTTTTCATGAGTTCTTCGTGTTTTGCCTTTTTTTCCTCAAGGTTGGCTTTTAATGAAGCCAGTTTTTCTGAATCAGCTGCTGCTCCCTTTCTTTTTTCTGTATCATATGCTGTTTGGGCAAGCATAAAGTCAGCTTGCGATACTTTTATTTGTTCCAGGTCTCCCGTAAATTTGTCATGTAACTGCTGTTGCATTTGCGAGGCATCCATAAAATTGTATTCTAAATTGAACTCATCTTTAAAGATCGCAAACAAATTTTTATCTTTAAGTTCATTTTCTGCTTGCTTGATTAGTTTGCGTACAAATTCTTGATAGGCAAAGTAGTTAGGCTCTTTACCAACGGTAACTGCGGGATAATTTTCTTTGATGAATTCGGCTAAAGCATTGAGCTGTGATTGTCCGCCTTCGTCGACGAGGCCTATCGTCTTGGCCAGGTCGAGTCGCATGTACTCTCTTAGAAATTTAATAGTTTCACTGTTTTCAGTGTTAAAAACTCCAAGGGTTGCCGTTCCATCGGCAACGGAGACCCCGATAATTGCTTTTCGTCTCATGGGACTGAATTCGCCAGGAATAAACTCGCCTCTAAAGGGAACGATTCGTGATAGCATCACCTCAGGTTTTTCAGGCACACTGATTCCCATTTTAAAAAGCATGGAGAAAACAGAGATCAAGATATCTTCATGCAGATACTTTTCAAACTGTTGTCCTTCATAGTCGCGAAGCTCAATGCCGTTTAGAACTCGGCTGCGGATTTTTTCCCAAACCTTTTCTCGGTAGAGAGGCTCATCGAGCATGCTGGGATAAAAATTCTTACGGAAATTACCAACTCTCCATGGAGAGCGACTGGTGATGGCATACATTGCATCAGCTCGAGTTTGCCCGATTCCGACGACGTCAATGGACTCTCTTAGCGTATCGATATTTTTTGTAGAGTAGTAAACGTCCATTAAAGGGTGTCCGACCTCATCGATCAGTTCCATTCCGCGAGAAGCGATTACGGACATGATGGCTGGATGCGAGCAGCTTTCAATACGCTCATCTCGTCCCACATGAACGGATTCTCTGAGCTCGGACATCTCAAAAAGTTGAGGGGGATTTCCGTCACCAATGCGCGCCACACAGTAATGATTAGGTGTAAAAGCCATCTCGTTTAAGAAAAAATTCATCACTCTTTCCGCAGCAGGACGCCAGAGATCATAACGATCTTTAAATTGGGGATCCGCCTGCATGGCAAGAAGCACTTCATTTTGAAAACTTTTACTATCATATCTTTCTAAATACTCGTTCCCCACACCGACTTTTTCGCGCACGAGGTGTCGCCATTGATCATAAAAGCCTTTTAATCGACTGATATAATGTCTTTGCAAGTAAGGTGAAATCATTCTCATATTAAAATGATATCGACGATCGAAACGGTACATTTCCGTCGAAATGATGCTTTGAAGTTGAGCGATCAAGTGATCGACGATTTCAAGTGGTGTTGTTCCTTGATCAAATTTATTACAGAAAGGGTCCAGCTGCATTTCTGCATCGGTGTCATTACAAAACAAATAGGGGCGAATGTTGGCTTTTCCGACTTGTTCTTCAATAGATTTTTCAACGTTTAAGGGGTGAGAAAGACTTCCGTCTTTCATTTCTACTTGATTGTCATAAATAAAGCGAATTGTAGCAATATCATAAGGGCCTGGAATCAATAGTCGAGGATCAAAGTAGTTGGCGTAATCCATAATGCTGGAGCTTTGAATTTTGTCATTTTCCGTTTTCGTATCACCGGATTTATAGAAATTCATTTTGTCGACGGAGCCCATAAAATTATGATCTAAACCAATGGAGTGCCCAATTTCATGTATCGCAGTAGCCACCATTCCTTGAAAGGAAATTTTAGTAGCGCAGTCTTCGATGATCTCTTTGTCGTACTCGTAGTCGCTTTTGAATTTTTCTAGTTCGTTTCTCGTAGACAAACTCTTAATGTATTCTGTTAAAGGAGTGATACCCGGTTGGTAGGAAGAAGTGCAAAGAGTTTCGATTTGATCTTTTAAATTGGTACCAAGGCTACCAAACGAGCAGAGAAAGGGAGCGCTTTCATTTTCTTGTTTGATTTTCATAGCCTGTTGCAAGAAACGCTTTCCTTCTTGTGAATAGGCCTTTTTAGAAAAGGCCACGGGCTTTTGTTCTGCTAGCATTGCTTCGACTTTTTGAAAGTCAAAGGCGAAGGGATGGTTTTGAACAGGAAGCAGCTTTCCCTCAGCCCCCAGGGTGAACGGTGTGTAGGGAAGGCTTCGAAGAGCTATGTTTTTCTTTTCGGTCTCTGAAAGTTCTTTGTCCTCAAACGCCTTTGCGGACTGATCTAGGGAGGCAAAAAGAACAGGATTACCCTGTGAAGCAGGCAGAAAGGTTTCAAGATTTTTCTTTTCTAAAAGACCGAGTTTGTAACGAATGTAGTTCCTCACATAAAGAGAATTGTGCTCGATCGGTGCCGACATGGAAACAATCGATGTCGTTGAAAAGATCTCTCCCGTATCTGGATCAATTTGATTGGCGGCCACTCCAGAAAAGGCCGAAGAATAGTAGTTGTCCGTAAAATGAATCACATTATAGCGAATGTCTCCTAAAGCCACTGGAGTCTCATCGAGTTCTAAATGCAGATTGACTTTGCCGCGAGTCAGAGCTTCGTTCCACTCTTTAAAAGCTTTTCGGGCTAAAGGAAGGTAGCGCCGCTTACTTTCTTCTGAAATATTAAATGTGATGGTGCGGTTTTTACCGGTTAATCCGTGCCGAGTGATTAGGCGTCTTTCATCATAGTCTCTGGTCGAACGCAACCGAAAGCTTCTGTGTGTTTTCATAGCGCGATTTAAGGCTCCAAAGGTTCGAAGATCGTCTTCAAAAGCCAAACGTTTTTTGTACTGATTAAGAGGACGTTCTTCTAAAAAGGAGAACTTCACTCGCACCCTTTGGCTTTGTGAGCTGTGCACCTGAAGAGTGTAGCTGAAATAGCGGCGGCCATCATTGTGTTTGCCAACAACGACCTCTAACAGTTTGTTTTGAGATTCATCGATATTGGACCCACGTGTGTTTCCTAAGTTTAACTGTACATACTTGCGCTGCTTATAGTGCTTGCGCTCATCAATTGCTTCTCTAAGATCTTCCTCAGACCCCATAGGTTGCACCCGAAAATCCACATATCGAGCCGGAATCGTTAAAATAGGGGCAAGATTTACGGCACGGGTTCGATCCACTCCTTGAATGGATGTGGCGTTGACAACCTTAAGTTCGTTTTCAGATGTACGCAGAAATTTAACTTTACTCGCAACGGAATGATCCGAGTCACGACCAAAAATATTCAGCCCTTGGTAGGCATTCAGTTCGACATCGTCGGCCTCGAGGACCGTCTCGGCGTAGAGCCAGTTGCGATCATTGTCGGTTCGGTCATCTTCATTTTGATTCAGTCCTAAAAAGGCAACGGGAAAGAGTTCATTTTTAGAAAGGGCTTCGAAACGAACATAGTCTTTTTTATTAATGCGAAAGTAACTGTCTCCTTCGGGGTTTTGGATATGAATTCCGATCCACTGATGGGTCTCGTTGTTGTTTCTGTCGAGTGATTTAACGCGTTTGACGTGGTCAATGGGATAACCGACAAGGGGAACTGCCAGTCGTCCGTCTTTGAGCTTTTGGGCATAGGTGCGCTCTTGAAAAGGAATGTCCTTTTCAGGGCCCACCTTAAGGATTTTTAAGAAATTCTTTGTGACTTGATACATGATCTCGTAGCGCCAATTTGGACGGCCTCGAAACTCAATATCGTCAGGCATTAATTGGGCGGTTGTCTTATAGGAAACAAAATCCATATTATTAAACTCAGTCACACCGTCTTCAATTTTAAAGTGATCACTGGAAGAAGTGGTCGATTGCCCTAAACGTTCTCCGGTTTTTAGGGGAAACACTTTGCCGTTAAATTCAGGAAAGGATTCTAGGTACTCTTCGCCTTGACCTTGAGCCCACTGATCAGGTCGCTTCTGGGTACAGGCGATCAAGGTGCCCATTGATAGGCTGGCTAGGAGAGGTGTGTATAAGATCCATTTTAACTTCTTCATGTATTTCACCTTAGTTAAATCCCCATTGAAATATTGATCCCGTAATTGGCATTGTCGTGATCAAATAGGCTGTTGTTAGTTAGAATTTGACTTTTCACTTTTCCAAAAATCGAAACAGAAAATTGTTGAGTCAATTGAGTCCTCAGTTTTAAGGCCGCAAAGCTCACAGCGTCTTGTCGGGATTCGTAATCCCAAAAGGTGTAACGACCACCAGCAAGACGAATAGAGAATCTTTTTAGAAAAGGGAAAGACATACCAATAGCGGTCGTATAGGCCACGGGGCTATTAAATATAGTACCGGATGCGTCGGCGGTATCGTAGCGGTGAACCGAGTAAGTCACAGAGTTCGACCAGTGAAAAGACGACGCTCCTGGACCCATTGTGATCATTGTCAGTCCAGCAGAGGTGGCGCTCATTAGGGTGGCTTCTCGTGACGTCAAAGAAGTGGGAAAGCTCTGGGAGAGATTTCCCATCAGTCGAAATCCAGATGGCCGACCATATAGGGCTCGGTTTAAAGAAACGGAAATGTCTTCCATTTGTGTGGTGTATTGGTCTTTGTATTCCTCAAAAGCATGCGAAAAAGCCACGTTGGCTGAGAGTTCGGTTTTAGTGGTCCATTGATAGGCAAAATCTGCGGAATAGCTGCTATAAACGACATCATAGGGAGAGGTGCTTCGATGAGCGGAG
>JAGRAG010000149.1 GCA_020435025.1 Bdellovibrionales bacterium
GATTTTGGATTTAGAAAACGGAGACAGGAAATTACTTGCCTTTCATTCCACTCGACATCTTCCAGATGGGTAAGAAAATAGCTAGAGCTAGAATTAGAACCATTGAAAAGATAATGGCCAGCATAATGGGTTCGATGGCTTTCGAAAGATTGTCCAATTTGTAATTGATCTGATTTTGAAAGTGCCGAGAGGATTTTTGTAAGACGACCTCTATGGAGCCCGCCTCTTCACCGATACCGAGTAGGCCGGAAAACATTTTGGGAAAGCGTGGGCTTTTTTCAAAAGAAGCTCCCATTTTCGAACCAGCAATCAGATCTTGTTGGCATTGATGGACGTCATTGATAATAGCTTTATTAGACAGTGTGCCTTTCACAACTCCAAGTGATTGCACAAGACCCACCCCGCTTTGGAGTAGCATTTCTAAAATCACGCAAAAAGAATTCATCTCAATTTCAATTAAGAGCATCCCAATAACAGGGATCTTCAGTTTAAAATTGTCCCAAGCTTGTCCACCTTTTTCGGAGTGGGTCCATTTATGAAACCACCACCAGAGTCCTCCGGCAATTAGAGCCAACCAAAAGATATTGCTAACGACAAAATCCGAGGCACCCACAACGATGCGAGTCGGTAGCGGCAGTTGTCCAGCGCCCATATTGGCATAAAAGCCTTTCATTTTCGGAATGATCCAATTGAGCATGACGATCAGTACAATGCCAATCATGCCAAAAACCATCTTGGGATAAAATAGCGCAGATTTAACTTTGGCTTTGTTTTGCGATTGCGATTCTATTACATGATAGAGCCTTTCTAAAACCTGCTCCAACCTTCCGGAAGTCTCGCCCACACGAATCATATTGACATAGATGTCATCAAAGATACGCGGGTGTTTAGCGAAGGCATCGGCCAGATTCGATCCGGCATCTAAACTGGCTCGTACTTCTTGAAGGGCTTTTCTTAAAGTGGGATGATCTGTTTGGGCGATGATGAGCTTTAAACCTTGCAAAATCGGAACGCCGACTGCAAATAGTGTCTGTAACTGCTGGGTGAACATCATCAGTTCTTTTGGAGGAACGGATTCTAGTAGCTCTCGCAGGTGCTGAAAAGAAAATCCTTTTAAACTTTTTAACTCTTTAAGGCGAACTTCTCCTTCGGCTTTGACTTCCATAGGAATGAGTCCCAATTTTTTGACTTTCTCTTTAGCGACGTGAGCATTACTGGCCACCATATCACCTTCGACCAATTGGCCGGTCATCTTGCGGGCTTTATAGTGAAATCGTTTTTCGCTCGTCAATTGGTACCTTTAAAAAGTAATGACGATGTCATCGCCACCCCCAGAAGCCCCATTGGGTCCATAAGAGGTTAAGCTACGTGCACCAGAATTATAGACAATGGCATTGCCCCAAGCATCGAGATTCCAGTCCGCAGAAGTGGTTGAAAGATAAGGACCTCGCCAGCCACGTTTGGTAAAAGGATCGTAGGTCGCCTGAGCTCCCTGGGTGGTGAGATCGGTCAGGGCTGTAGGAAGTGCGCCCATATGATTTTCAAAACCAGGATTGGTGTAGCGACCTTGAGCAACGTGCCGCGAATCTCCAATGATTGCCATCTTTATCTGATTGAGTCTTTCTGTTGTTACCGTTATGCGAGCATCATCGTTAAAATTAATAAATTGAGGAATAGCGACGGCGGATAGGATCCCCACGAGTATCAATACCATTAAGACCTCGACCAAGGTGAAGCCTTTGTCGGTCATGAAACCTCCTATAAAGGGTGATGAGTCTTAAAGTGCCTCTCGAGCCGCTGTAGCACTATCCATCCAAAAGTCACCTGTGCCAGGATTGTAGCACCAAGCTTCAGAAAAAGTGGCCGCTCCTCCGCAACCAGTAGCATCTCCTTTTGTACAGGCAGCACCCCCACCGCCAGTGGCGACGCAGTCGGTGACAGTATTTTGTGGCGGTTGAGTGTCGTCCCATGGACTTACAGGAATTCCACCGGAAACAAACTCTCTTTCTGTGGCAATTGTGACCTGAGCCGTCGTACAAGGAGTGGCACCATTTGTAATGTTATTTGCTACTAGATTAGCTGTTGGCGGAAAGGTACCTGTTGCAGCATTACAGCGCAATTGCATCTGTGAATATTGGGCGGCGATTCCAGCTCTTACAGCTGCTAGGTTACTTTGTAGAGCCGCTGTTCGCGCTTCGTCTCGAAAGTTGATAAACGAATTGATCGCGACAGCAGCTAATATACCAACCAGCACGAGAACCATTAAGATCTCGATGAGAGTAAATCCTTTTTCTCTATTATTCATCCCTATATCCTCGTGTTGTTTCTCAAACCGAAGGGCCCTAACCTTTCGACCCGCGCACGTACCACTGTATGTCATAATATAATCTTAAAGATTTATTTCGTAAAATCAACCACTCACGTTATTTCGGCCCTCCTATTCAGCGCCTTATGTCCAGATTGAGAAAAGGGAGTCACGCGTCTCAAAGTGAATCCTTTTACATAAGACATTTTGTATTGTGCCCTTCACGCGCAGTTCCGCAGAAGTGGTGCGGACATTTATGGCCGCTCCGCCTGGCGAGGACTGTTTGAGCATGAAGGGCACAATACAAAATGTCTTATGTAAAAGGATTCACTTTGAGATGAAACGGAATATTATCATCGAGTAAGAAGCCACTAAAAGTTAAGACCATAGTCCTACTTACTACCTACTGAATCACAAATGAATAGGGAAAGCCCTTTTGGGAAGAGAGAACTAGACTCATCTATATAATACCTAAATCCGACAAAGAGACTGAAGAACCCTAAGTTTTTTTATGGAGATAGGTGTGTTTTGCGAGTTTTTTAATTTTAAAGAAAATCCATTTTCGGAAACTCCCGATTCGCATTACTTTTTTAGAGCTACACATCAGTGCAATGTTCTCTCCCGTCTGGCTTCGATTTTAGATCAAGGGCAAGGCTTTGCGGTGCTAACGGGAGAAGTGGGCTTAGGTAAAACGTTTTTAGCCCGAACCCTTTTGTTATTGAGTGAACGTTCTGCTCAAACAGCCTTGTTGCTCTTTTCAGCTCTCGAAGACCAAGATCTACTAGCTTCAGTGGTTGAGGAATTCGGAATATCAGTAGAACCAAATGCCAGTATGAAGTCTATGCTTAAATCTTTATCAGAGTTCCTAATACAGACGGCTGAAGATGGTCAGACAGCCGTGCTGGTCATTGATGAAGCACAAAATTTGACGACCTCGGGTTTAGAGGTGATTCGGATGCTCAGTAATGTCGAACAAGACTCTAGAAAGCTATTGCAGATTGTTTTAGTGGGACAACCGGAACTGAATTCTAAACTTCAAGACCAAAGTCTAAGACAACTCAATCAACGAATTGGTATCCGTTTACAACTGAAGCCCTTTTTAGATTTCGAAACCGCCAAATACATTCAACATCGTGTGGAGATTGCCGGAGGATCTAATTTTATTCGCTGGACTCCCGAAGCCCTAAAGCTCATTCATAAGCTTTCTGGAGGTGTGCCCCGTTTGATCAACCTCCAGGGACAACTTGTTGTTGACGGGGCCAGCCGAAAAAAGACTCGTATCATCGATGAGGCGACGGTTCGTCAAGCGCTTATGGAAGCCAACATTTTAAGAATAGAAAAGAGCTTTCCTTTTAGGAAAACGGAAAGGTTGGTTCAGCGATGAGCCGCGTGTTGGATCAACTGAAAAAGCTAAAGCGGTTAAATAAAAGCCAGATCCATAGCCCGGAGGCCTTAGCAACTTCCGAGGAACTGCGAGGTCCTAGAAATGGAAATCCACTCCTTGATTTGTTATGGCAACATAAAAAAATCATCAAGGCAGTAGCCATGGCCGCAGTATTTGGAATCAGTGTTTCGACAATGATGCAAAAAGTCCTCTTTAAAGCAACAGAAACGGAAGCTTTAGTTCCTCCGAGTCCTTATGATATCCAGATGGAAAATAATGATCGAGCTCTGCGTTTTTATCAACAGGGTCAGTTCCAACAGGCACGAGATGTTTGGCAGAAGCTTTCAAAGTTGTATCCTCAAAACAAAGAGGTTCGAGTGAATCTGGCAATGAGTTTTAAAAAGCTCAAGCAAAATAAACAAGCCATAGAGGAACTTCAGAGATTGATTCAGTTAGATCCCCAATATGGTGTCGCCTATAATAATTTAGCACTGCTTGCTGCTGAAGAGGGAAATTTTCTTTTGGCTCAAAACAGTTTAGAAGCGGCCATTTCCCATGCTCCTAATTTGGTGGAGCCTCTTTTTAACTTAGCGTCCCTATATGAAAGAATAGGTTCTTTTCAACAGTCTATTCTGTATTACAAAAAATTTGTAACTCATCCCAATGCCGAACAGCAGATGGTGCAAACGGTGAAAAAGCGATTGCCTCGTCTTCACTCTATAGCCGTTTTAATGGCCAATAAAAAAGAGGGAGGAGGACGATGAACTTTGCCTTAGACTGGTATAGAAACCTGAGTAGGAATCGTCCCTCTTTAGGAGTAGACATAGGAGATAGATCCATCAAGGGAGTGAGTCTTAAGAAAGATGGGGATCTTGTAGTTCTTGAAGACATCTTTTATCTAGACCTTTCTGAAATGAACGACATGTTTCCAGAAAACAAAAATGTTATTGAAAAGCTCGCTGCGGTCATTGAGGTCAATGAGCTGCAAAATAAAAAAGTGGCCCTAACGGGTGGTGGGCGTATGGTCAGTAGCTTTGATTTGACACTTCCCAAAATGGCAGAGACTGAATTACAGTTGGTCGTCGAAAAAAATTTAGAGGAAACTTTAAGAAAAGAGATTTCATCCGTATGCTTTGATTACAAAATCATACCTGGAAGTGATCCTGAAATGGTTCACGTCAGAATCTATCACTCCTTGCGAAAAGATGTCGACCATATTTTAGATATAGCTGAAGCGGCCCATTTAAAGCCAGTTACGCTCAGTACTTCAATTCTCAGTGCAGCCCAGATGTTGCGATTTAATAGATATACCGATGAAAAAAAAGGTTCGATTTTAATTGATTTGGGAGAGGCCTCAACCAGCATCTCTTTGCTGATGGGCCACGAGGTGGTAGCTAGTAATAGCACGAAGAAAGGCTTTGGTGAAATCAACAGGCAACTGATGCAACAATTGGATTGCAGTTATTTTGATGCGGAAGAGGTCAAGCCTTACGTCAATCACTTAGCAGACATTGGAAATCCTGAAGTAGAAGAGATCGTAGACAGCGTCTATATGAATCTCCTGGAGCCTTTACAAGAAACAATCGATTTTTACCGGTCTCAAGATATGGGGCTTCCGGTTTCAGAGATCTTCTTTGTTGGAGGGGGAACTTCCATCGGAGACATTGCCCAGATATTTGAGGACCACTATTACATACCAGCGACTGTCGTAAATCCCTTTCGTAAGATTGAGACCGTAAAAGAAGGTGAGAGCCCTGATCGTGCGATTCAGATTGAAATGATGGCGCCATTTATGGGTTCTGCTGTTGGACTGGCGTTGGAGGGAATTGACTGGTGATAGATAAAAAAACAATAAACCTCATTCCTGAAAGTCGAAGATTGCAACTGCCAATCAACTGGGACTATATGCTTTTAGCAGTCGTTTTGGTTGTGACATCCATCATCTCTGTTCAATTTGTGGAAGGAACAGCCCGAAAAATCAAATTGACTAAAGAATTGAGTGAGCATCAGGCAGCAAGAACAGTTCTACTTGATAGAATTAAGGAATTGAAGGGAAGAAGCTCTGTTGCTGATAATGAAAAAGAGCAAGAAGAACTCATTCAAAAAATCATTGGCAAGCGCTTAGGGTGGGAAGATGCTTTTAAGGAACTGGGATTGATTACTCCAGATAGAACTTGGTTAACTGAGATGATGGCGAAAAGTGTTGGAGGAAAGATTGCTCTGGCAATTCAAGGTTCGACCGACTCTCAGATCAATATGGCACGCTTCTTTTCGGCTCTTGAAAAATCTGAACACTTTAGAGATGTATTATTGATTCGCTCTGAGCGGATAGAGGATTTTCAACCACCTCTTTTTGAGTTCTACTTCGCGGCTCCTGGCGTAGAGATTCAAAAGAAAAAAGAAGATGAAAAAAAGGTGGCAAAAAAATGAAGTGGACTGTTCATCTTCCTAAGCTTCATCTCTCGACTCGCGAGCGAATTCTAGCCGGAGCTGTGATAGTTTCGCTGATGTTTGGGTTTTATAAATTTTGGTTTTCAAAACAAATGAACGAGATTGATCGGTTGAGTCGAGAAATTGAAACGATCAAAAGAACTGTCCAAACAGATCAACAGCTTTTACAACAGCTGCATGCCCAGAGTGTTCAGAATCTACAAAAAAGTGGCAAGGACAGTCGATACCTGAAGTATATCGAAGCCAGTCGCTATCTATCGAGTTTAATAGAACGCTTAGGAGCTGATAAATCTAATCAAGGCATCTCTTTAGTTAAAATGTCTGTATCAGAGAGAACTAAGGTGAATGACTTTAGTAAGAACTCCTTTGCTCTAGAAATTGAATCTTCTTTTGTCGCCTTAGGAAAATTTCTCGGAACTATTGAACAGTCAAAGATGCTACTAGAAGTCAACTCCGTACATATCACCCGAATTGACAATGAGATGAAACGTTGTGTTGCTACCGTCGAAGTCGATGGTTATTACAAACCGGAAGGAGGATAACGTGGTTGTAAATCACTCGATCCTTCTTGCTTTGTTGGCCATCTTTGTCACCCTCGGAGTTCAGAGCGGAGAGTCACAAAATACAAAAAAAGGAGGAGCGTCTAGTGACCCGGCTCTTCCTGTTCTTGTCGATATGGATGCCTCTCACTTAAAAAAACGCTTGCCTTTTTCTTGGGAGAAAGACCCTTTTGAGAAAGTGCCGGGCTTCGTTGCTGGACGGGAGCGCGGCGAGAACTTAAAACTATTAGCGGTGCTTTATAGTGAAGAAAAGGGAAAATCAGCAGCTGTTATAAATGGTCAGACTGTTTTTGAAAATTCAATGATCAATGGCTACGCCATTCGAAAAATCGGACCCAATTTTGTAGTAATAACTAAAGGGGAGTCAATGCTAGAACTACAAATGCCACCAATTG
>JAGRAG010000150.1 GCA_020435025.1 Bdellovibrionales bacterium
CTTTTCTCAACCGGGAACCTTTTCTCCTCGACTTTTGACGGGCCACTTAAGTCTAAAATCTAAGAGAATCTTTAATGTCTCACTTCAATAATCCGAAAAGATATTGAAAGTTCAATGGCTTTTACTCACATGACCACGGAGGGAGTTGTGAGACAACTGATTCAAATTTTATTACTCGGGTTAATTGGCCTGGGAACCACTCATTGCGGATCTGAAAAAGGGGCGTTTTTTACGTTGGGTCGCCCACTTCTGTTGATCGCTGGTCAAGACACGAACCATAGAGGAGTGTCAGCATACACTCTCGAAGGAATTCCGGTCGGCTCTATTGCCAACTTTCGAGTTGAAGCCTCTTCTCCCAGAGGTCTGGCCTACTTTGACGATGACACTGTTCTTGTTGCCGTAGATGGAAGTGATGGCGTTTCTAAACTCAATTTAGATGGAACCAAAGAGATCTTTCACGGATCAAGCAATCTGAATGGGAATATCTATGACATGGAGTTAGGCCCAGACGGATACTACTACGTTATCGAATCCAATCGCATCGAAGTCTTTAATGATCTTGGCGAACGACAAGCCAGTAAACTCATCAACACCACAACCGGATCCTGTACACTCAGCAACCCCAGGAGTATGACCATTGATTTCAATGGTTATCTCGTCGTCACAAATCAAGGTGGAGCGGGCAATATTCTTCGATACGACATTTCTGGCGACACAGCCACTTGCGTAAGTTCCGTTGCTTTTGGCAACAGTCCTTATGGTGTTTTAGCCCATTCAAATGGTTACCTCTACATTACCACTCAAGGTGATGACACGATCTATCGGGCAGATCCAGACGGTTCCAATGCCGTGGAGATTTGGACCGTGGACCTAACTATTTTGCGCGATCCCACTCAAATTTTAGAACTACCTAATGGAGACCTCTTAGTGGCCTCTTCATTTACAGACACAGTTGAGAGAATTCAAACAGATGGAACAAGAGTCGGAAGCGATCCTTTCATCCAAGATGTTTATTCTCTAAACGTGTCTGACATGATCATTATAGGAGTTGACTGACCGATGATTCGATTCTGCCTTATAGTTATTTTGATCTTCTTTTCCAGACAAAGCTTTGGAAAGGGGGTCTCTATTGAGGCAGCAGCAGGACTGACATCAGCTCAGATCACCAATCCCGATGGATCAATTGCTTACTACACAGGAATTTCATTGCAACCGAAAGGTCATCTTCCCATTTTCGACGACAAAACTTGGGGTGTTTATTTTAACCTTACTGGGCGCTATCTAACTTTCGAAAACAATGCCAATTACTCAGTTCAAAGAGAGACAGGTACCCACCTCGGACCTGGATTCGGATTGTCGGCCCGCTTCGCCCGGTTTTCTATGGGAGCGGATTACTTCTATTTACGGGCCCGCCACTATCTAGCCGGGACCGTAAGTGGTTTTCAAGAGTTCGACTACCAACCACTTTCGTATTTTATCTCCTACAACAAGCCTATTAACAACTCGATGAGTCTGATTTTTTCTTACAACAAAACCACCGCCGTTATTTCGGCAGAGAAAGCCGATATAAAAGCAGATGCTCAATACGAAGACACCACTTTATTTTTACACATTAAAATTGATACTGGTGAAAGCCTAGGTAAGTTTCTAAAGGGAATCTTCTTCTAATTGATTGATCCAATGACCTGGCTGAAAATGGCCCTTATGTTTTTCTACTTCTTGATAATCTTCCAATAACAAGTCATGGATCTTGAAAAAAACGGACTTGTCATAAAGTAAACTCATATGTCCCGCAACATCCATTTCGATATTTAAATATTGTGAGCACCCCTCCTCTTCTAAAAGACAATTTGTATAAGGCCAAACAATTTTATCTCTTCTTGTATAAATACTCACTACACGACTATTTTTAGGAGGACTCACCTCATTTAAACTTTCAATAAAATAAGAGTTCTTTTTCAAATCTCGATGCAAAGAGCCTCCAAGAAAAAATCTGAGCAAGCCACTTAAATGTGCTCCCCTATGGGCCGTCCCTAAAGTAATTAATTGCCGAATGGCGCCCCGCCCTTTTCCAGTGGTCATGTAATATCGAGCGACCAGCCCTCCCAAAGAATGAGCCACTATATCTATTTGCGAAGCTCCCGTTTCCTTTTTTATTTGTTGAACATGCTTTGCTAAATCTTCGATCATTCCCGTTAAACTACCGTGCCATGTCGAGTAGTTGATCGTAAACACATTCGTCCATTGCCACTTTTGCATTTCACTTTTTAAAGCAAAAAAAGCGGAGCGGTTGTGAATGACTCCATGAACAAGTAATACAGGATGTTTATTAATTCCAAAATCAGGATGCTCGACGGCAATGTTGGGATTCAAGTTCGTATGCCCAAAAGGGTAATAGTGCAAAGCTCGAATATGAGAAAAGGCTTCCTTTGTTGCCACGCCAGACAACTCTTTAATGAGGTGCAATGTTTTCAAACTTTTATTTTCCAAAATATCTTCCATAAATCGTGCGCCTATATATGCTCGTCCTCAAGCCGCAACATCATAACACAATCTAAACCAAAAACTAGAAACCCCGTCGCCCCGCATTTACAAATAGCCCCCTTTCCTTGCGGATGAATTC
>JAGRAG010000151.1 GCA_020435025.1 Bdellovibrionales bacterium
AGGCTCAGTACTACCTTGAGGTCTCTTAGCACTAAACAGATCTTTCTTGGATCTGTTTACTTAATACTAGTTGTTCTTGCGTTATCCCCTTCAAAAACATCAAAAGAAAATCTGGTATCTATTAAAGTATATACTAAATCTAGTCTTCTCAAAATTTTTGAAAAAAATGAGACGTCAAATATTTTCATTACCATTGAGAATTTAAGTAAAAGCGGTATCATTCGGGCTGGGGATGATTCGAAATTAAATATTCAAATGCAGTGGTTTCCAAAACACAATTTAGCTGTGAATGCCTGGTCTCCGTCAGTATCTGATCGCCTTGTTGAAGTAGCCGGTGAATTTGCGCCAAATGTTCCAAAAACGATTTCAATCCCTATCCACCCTGGAGATATTCCAAGCGGCAAATATACAGTGCAATTTGGGTTTATAAGCCGAACTGAAAAGCGAATTGTCGATAAGTATGGAGAAAATAAATCAGAGTTTAGCGTATCAAAATTTTCTTTAGAGAACGTGCCTTCTGTGGATATCGAGTACATTCGGACCAACGCAATTAGTGAACAAGCCGTTATTGAGATTCGCGATCACTTGATTGTACAAGCTTCTGACATTTGGATAGATCGTATATTGGCTGACCCAGCAAATGTAAAGTCGACTATTCAAATTAAAAGAGGGAATCAAGCCGTTGAGTTTAGTAGTGACTGGCGATACATAGCCATCGTTAAAAACAATAGTCCGTATATTTGGCCAAATGTGGGTAAAGATCCAATACAAATATCTATTTTTGCGAAATCACAGGATGGACAATTTAAAGAGATAAAAGATTTTGATTTGCCAAAGGTTGTTCAGCCCGGAGAAACTATTGCACTTCCTATTTCTGTAACTTCCGATCAAATTTATCTAAAATCGGCAAACGATTTGTTTTTGGGACTATCTACAAAATCAAATATTTGGTTTTTCAATTATGGAGATGGTGTCGCTCAATTTAAAACAGATTCTGTATCGAGCCTTCTACAAGATAATATGAAAATTCTGCAAAAAATTATAGATACGAATTCAAATCGAAGTACTTTGAATTCTTCTAAGATGAGCTCTCTCGTTGGAGTTCCTATTAAGTTTAAAATCTCTCCTATGACAACCTTGTTTAATAATGAAGTTATTTGTTTTGCCAATAAACATAGAAATAGCTTTCCAATTATTATTGAAAATCTTGAAAACTTTACCTTGCTACCACGTCAACTTGCGGGAACAAATCCTTGGGTTTCAATTTATACCGAAATCACTTCTAATAATAGTAAATATTTAAGTGAGCACGATTCACTTCGAACAGGACTTCCAGCTAACATTGGCGTTCCTATGAATCTTGATCCATGCAAAAACCTTAAACCAGGAACATATTCTCTAAAAATTGGCCTCATGGCCTCTTCACAAGAGCATCCTCAAAAAACATTACTATGTGAAAAAACAAAGTGTTTGGATGTTCGATTAAATGTCTATTAAATTACTGTAAAACATATAACTTAAAGAACTCGCCAGCAATAACTTGCTTAGATTCTTTTAAGCAAAATCCAGGCAGCTGATCGAGCTTGTTTTGAAGCAATACATGCGTGACTGGATATTTATTGAGAAACTCTATACATTCTCCTGGCCTCATATTCGAACCTAGAGCGAATCTGTCTTGAATGCCAACTCGTTTCTCCGCAAGAGCATCATCAGGAGAGTACAAGCATTCGGCGAACACGCGGCTTTCTAAACTCGCAGAAATAAATGGAATTTTACATGAAGCCCCAGACACAAGCACCAAACTGTTATTTGATAATACACGTGAAAAGGCTCTTAACTCTTCAACTTCTCCATCTTTATAGGTTTTGCTATCATAAATTAGCCTATTAAATTCCATAAATTTAACTACCGGATACGGAGTTAAATAATCTAGAAAAAAAGACAGTCCCAAGATGGTATGTAGAAAAACAGCAATTGATATTTTCTTAAGCTCCAATCCTTTCCAATAAATACTGATATAGAAAAATATATTCAAAACAAATACATTAAAAATAAAATATATTTCCGAATAACTATGGTGTGTATACAGAAAATAGAATACAAAATTTACAAGAGAAGCTCCATATATTACCGTTGTCACACACCTCAATCTTGGCAACAAAATCAAATAAAACGAGCTAATGCCAAACAATATAATAAAGGGGACAAATATTGTCGCTCCTTCGAGCCCCTGGAGCTTGTCGCGGACCACTTCTGTCTGAGTTAATAAGGCCGATGATCCCTCCATCAACTTCGAAACAAAGAGCAAAGCACAAGGCGAAAAGGCATATCCTAAGGAGGTATAAAAGAAGTCACTTTTTAACTTTATTTTTTCTTGATGTCTTATTTTCTGAATCCAAAAATGAATCAGTGATGAAAACTCTAGAGTGACTAAAACGAAACCAGAGGATCCCTTAAAGAAAGTTAGAACAAAAGTATTTAATCCTATAAGGAAGCTATATAAAATAAGTTTTGAACTTTCCGTACCCGATAGACGTCGTCGGCGCTTATCAATGACGGACCAAAAAAGAACCGAGGACAGTAAAAATGGCAAGCCCCAAAAAAATGTGGAAGTACATCCAGACAAATGCAAAGCTAATCCAATTATCGGTGTCCACGTTTTCGTAAACAAAAGCAACGAAAAGAAAACAGCAAATGCTAAGCCAAAAACATATCTCTTCATTGGAATTGCCAAGGCTAAAATCATTCCAAAGCAAAGCCAAACATATAGTGGCCCGAATTCTAACACCACTCGAAAAAGATCTTCATTAGAAAAATTGGCTAATCCCGCCCAATAAAGATCTGCGAAATAATGATAAATAAATGTTCCTTTTGCCTCATACCACATGGGATATATAGGCGGGAAATTCTTTTTTAATTCCGAAATTAAAGAAAGATTCCAAAATGTATCACGATATACATTGCCACTTTTAAAGTGAAACCTGGCCAACATTTTCCAAAGGAAAAAACCTAAAACCATTCCCGACAAGGCTCGACCGGTTAAATTCATATGTTCCGAAGATTTATTCCGAAATTTTCTTATAGAGGAAATCAGCAAACCAACAACAAAAACCGTCATAAAAATAAAAAGAGGTTTTGTTCCTACTAACTTTAGAGCAAGAATGTGAAAGATGCTGACCGAAAAAAATGAAAACCCTATAGCAATGGCTAACGTAATTCCCTTAGTGGCACCGATATATTTAAGAAGGTAATAACAGGGTATTACACCTAGAACTAAATTTATGAGAAGTAATTCTAATCCCATTTCTAAATCCTATAGTTATTAAAAATTAATTCGCTCTTTTTCAACAACTAAGGGGCGGCTTTTAACCTGTTTTAAAATTGCAGCTATGTATTCTCCGATAAGACCAATAAATAATAACTGTACGGATCCAAAGAAAAATAATCCAATAAGAACTGGAGCTAGACCAAGCTGAAAACTATCCCAATTCAAAAGTTTTAATGCAAAGTAAGTAAGCCCAATTAAGAAGCTCACTGTCGAGATACCAAGGCCAATAATAGTAGCTACGCGCATCGGTGCATTCGTATAATTCACAATACCCAACATCGCGAAATCTAATAGAGAGAAAAAATTATTTGAGCTCTTACCCGCCATTCGTTCGGGCTGCGTAAAAGGAACTTCATATCTCTCAAACCCAATCTCGCTTAACATACCTCTAACATAGGGATACGGATCAGGCATTTTACGGATTTCATCCATGACTCTTTTGTCGTAAAGACCAAATCCAGTAAAATTACTAATTTGGTCAACACTCTCGGAAACACTAGCCAAAATCTTGTAGTAAATTTTCCTTAAGGCAAACATCAAAAAATTTTCTTTACTTTTTTCTTTAATAGCAATGACTAACTTATACCCCTCTTCCCATTTTTTTATGAAGTCACTAATCATTTCAGGAGGATCTTGAAGATCAGAAGCCATAGCAATTACAGCATCTCCCTGAGCCATATAAAAAGCATGTGCCCCCGATCGAACGGCTCCAAAGTTCCTCGAATTTACTATAACCTTAACATTTTTATTCGTTTTGCAGATTTCTCTAAGCTTATCAACGGTGCGGTCTGTTGATGCATTATCAATTAATATTTGCTCATAATCATACTCAGGATGCCTATCAAATACTTTTTTTACTCTATCACAGAGTTCATAGACATTGTCTTGCTCATTATAGCAACCAGATACAATAGTAATTCGCTTTTTATGGGCTTCCATGGTAACTCAATTCCTTATCACATGTCGTAAAAAGATTTCATCAAATTTCTTTTTTCTAAACTAAACTCTTTTATCTTTTCCTTTATGTGGAACCCAGCTTTCCCATCCTGTAAGCCTCCATAGGGGTTTTCAATTCCAATAATACTTTTCTTAAACTCATCTCCAATAGCTAATTTTATTGCTGAAATAATGGCTCTGTCGCCATATTCGCAATCGATAACATTGGGCCCTTTTTGACGACCCTTTTGCCTATTTCCAATATTTACTACTGGTATCGCAAAAGAACCCGACTCTATAATTCCACTTGATGAATTACCTATCATCAAATCAAAGTGCCGAAGAGCACTTAAATACCTTCTTTGTCCCAAGCTCGTAACAAATTTATATCTATCAGGATTGGATCGACAAAACTCTTTAACTCGCTCATTAATTACTCGACCGTATGTATCCGTATTAGTAGCCGTAAAAACAGCTTTAAAGTCAAAATTCGATATTGCTCGAAGCATATTGTCGACCTGCTCTTCCGAGCTGTTATCTTCTAATGTTACAGGATGATAAGTTACAAGAGCCGTTTTACCATCAATATCAAATTCGATACTACTGCTAAGTTCAGAAAGGCTCATTAAGCTTTCTAAATGAATATTATCTAATCCTGGTGCACCAAAATTGAAGACTCGACTAGGGTCCTCTCCGAGTTGAACAACCCTTTTCCTATGATTTTCAGTTGAAGTAAAATGCAGGTAAGCCATTTTGGTAATTGAATGTCGAAAAGCATCATCTATTGCACCTTCGGTCACTTCTCCACCATGAAGATGTGCTATCGGTATTTTTTTTACAAAAGCACAAATAGCCGAAGACAACATTTCATATCTGTCTCCTAGTAAAACAACCATTGATGGCTGCAGGCTACTCAGCGCTTCGGTCATTGAAATGCATCCCAATCCAATAGATTTACAAATGGCCTCTGGAGTATCCGAAGCCAGAGTTGATTCAACTTTATAATCTATTTGATAACCATCTTTCTCTATATCTTTATACGTCAGCCCAAATTCATTGACCAAATGAGCACCCGTCACAATAATCTGTAAATCGAGTTCCGGGTCTTTATCAATTTCTCGAATCAAAGACCTCATGATTCCATACTCAGCTCTAGAGTCCGTTATGATACACACTTTTCGATTCATAGCTCTATTAATTCACCTTCCGAAAAATTTCTACGAGCTTCTCTACCAATAACTTCTTCCCAAAGCATAGGACTTAAGCCATCGCCTGGACGCAAAGTTGTCAAATTTCCTTCAGAAAAAACCTCTCCTTCAGAAATATTCTTACCAGCCGCAATAGACTTTCTAGCAATAGCAATATTCTTTTTTTCTGATTCAGATGGTCTCTTTATACCGTCACCCATACATAACTCGACTTCGCGTATAGCGGTGACCATGTCGCGTAATTCACCGGGCAATAATGACGCCCTATGATCTGGACCTTCCAGTTCACGATCTAAGGTAAAATGTTTCTCAATTACAGTTGCTCCAAGTGCCACAGCCGCTATCGGGACAGTTATTCCCAGTGTGTGGTCTGAATATCCGATGCGTAACTTAAGCCCATCTTTAATTGACATCATTGCCGACAAATTTACATCTTTTAGGGGTGTCGGATACTCTGTGTTACAATGCAATATTGTGATATGATTACGATCTGTACCTGCTTCAACTAAAGTATTTACCGCTTGCTCTACCTCGCCTAGGTTCGCCATTCCAGTAGAAACAATCAATTCTAAATTAAATGCTCCCACAGACTTTAAAAGTGGATAATTCGTCAACTCTCCCGAAGGAACTTTAAAAAGTCGTAATCCTAATTCTTTTAAAAATTTCAGACTGTCCAAATCAAATGCGGTTGAGAGAAATTCAATTCCCCGTTCTTTACAATATCGGATCAGCTCAATGTGCGCCGCCTCTGAGATTTCTAACTTCTTTAACATTTCATACTGTGTTTCTTCTACAGCACTATTTTGTTGCTGATATTCTGCCTTTTTGGCAGTTTTGGAAACAAGTTTTTCTGTTTTAAAAGTTTGAAATTTAACTATGTCAGCTCCAGCTGCTGCTGCTGCATCTATCATTTTTTTAGCAATATCAAGGTCACCATTATGATTAACGCAGGCTTCGGCAATGACCAAAACTCTATTCACAACAAGACCTCACATTTAAAAAAATTAACATTTCCTGAGTTTCTCCAAAGCAAGAACTACTCTATCACATTCACTTTCAGTTAATTTTGTACTACATGGGATATTCAGAGTTCGTTCATAAGCTTGAAATGCTCTTTCAATTTTATAAGAGAACGAATTAACGTAGGGTTTTTGAAGATGATTCAAGTACCAAATGGGCCGACATTGTATATTCATGTTTCCCATAGCCATCAACAGCTCATCCCTAGACAACCCATAAGCTTGTGAGTCTATTACCAATCCATACATCCAGTAGTTATTTTCTGCGTAGTCAGGACCTTCGAGTAAATGCAATCCCTCGATCTCATCTATTCGAGACTTCAAATAATAAAAATTTCGCTGCTTCGACTCTACAAACTTTGGCATCTGCTCCAGCTGAGCAACTCCTATGGCCGCTTGAACATTAGTTAGTCTGTAATTATACCCAATTTCGTTGTGTATATATGCAATTTCATCATCTTTGGCCTGCGTGGTAAGATACTTTGCCTTTTTTGCAAGTTGTTCGTTGTTTGTCAAAATCATACCGCCACCACCCGTCGTCATGATTTTATTTCCATTGAACGAAATACAACCAAAATCACCAACGAGCCCTGTATGTTGTCCTGCATATACTCCACTACAATATCGAGTACCCAAACTCTCCGTTGCATCTTCAATAATTTTAATATTTCGCTCGTCACATTTCTTCTTAAGGGCTGACATTTCTATGGCATTCCCAAAAACATGAACCGGTACAATTGCTGATACTCTCGCACCTGATTTTTTGTTATATGAAAATCCCTCCCTAAATTCCGTCTCACTTTCAATGAACTCAAAAACTTTGTTAACATCGATGTTATAAAAATCATCACAATCCATAAAGATTGGTTCAGCGTTTACATATTTGACGGCATTTACTGGCGCAATAAACGTGACTGTAGGAACAATGACTTCATCGCCCTCCTGCACTCCCGATAATAATAAGCATATATGAAGTGCCGCCGTACCGCTCGCAACTGCTACAGCAAAGTTGCTGCCAGTATACCGAGCCATATCCTCTTCCAGCTGATTTACATACTTTCCAACAGAAGAAACCCACTCAGTCTCAATACACTCAGTGACATATTTGAGCTCATTGCCTTCTAACGAGGGAACACATAATGGTAAAAACGGCTGGGTATCTATTCCCATACATTACCCGCTTGAATTTCTTTCCAATACCAGTCCACAGTTAATCGGAGACCCTCTTCCAAGGTTTTCTTGGGTTTCAGTCCCGACAGAGACTCAATTTTTTTGGTGTTTGGACATCTTCTATTAACGGATCCCTCCGGAGCATCTGCCTCATTAAGCTCCGGTTTATAATCTAAAATAGAAAAAATCTTTTTCACTAAATCACTAATTCTAATTTCTTCAGAACTATTTCCGATATGAATAATTTCATCGACAATCTTATCGCTTTCCATTGTTGCAATAGTCTGTTCAACCGCATCGGAAACATGACAAAAAGCTCTCGTTTGATCACTTCCAAAAACTTTAAACGGATTCTCTTTTTTAAATATTCGATTAACGACCTCGGGAACAACATGTGCATAACCCATCCTTTGGCCGAAAACATTATGATATCTAACTATTGAGTAATTATAATTTCCAGGTGCATTAAAAATAACCATTTGTTCACCGACAATCTTGCTACCAGCATATGATAAACGAGGATTCTTTACGTCAGCTATGGATAAGGGAACTGTTTCATCCGTCGGAACTTTCACCACACCTAAACTAAAGCCGCTTGCATAATTTTCACATGTTGACGAAAAGACAAGTTTTTTACACCGATTTTTTTTAACCAAATCAATCATATTAATCGTAGATTGAATGTTCGTATAAAGCACCTTTTCCGTGCTTTTCATACAATGCTTTACACCAACAAAGGCCGCTAAGTGATAAACTTCATCAAAATATTTCGAAATACTTTGCATGGAATTTACATCGCATAAATCAACATTTTCAAAAGTAACATTTTCTTTAGCTATCAATTCTTCGAAATCTTTATCGAATCTACCTCTTTGAAGGTTGTCTGCGACTGTCACATGGTTATCTTTATTTTCGGAAAGCTTAACTCCCAAATGATACCCAATAAACCCTGCTCCACCAGTTATTAAAATTTGTTTCACTGAAATCTTTCCTTCATACTAGCTATATGCCCTTTACCTACACCGACAACATCTCTGCCATTTTTAAGCAAGAGAGTTATCGCCTTATCAGTTAGAACATTGTTTCCATCTAAGAATAGAGCTCCCTTTTTCGTTAAAGTAAGCCACTCTTCCGGCTTCATACTCAAATACTGTTCGTGCCTTGTTGCTAAAACAATAACATCAAATTCAACCAATCGGCTCATATCCTCAATAAAACTGGCATTGGGTATTTCCGGCCAGCAATCAACGTACGGATCATGTACTTGAACACAAGCCCCTTCACCAACAGCTGCATTAAAAAATGTTTCCGATGGAGAATATCGTGTATCGCCCACATCTTCTCGATAAGAAACACCTAATAGAGCAAGCCTCTTACCCGAAAGAGCTTTTCTGCTTTTAAGCAAGTTAATTGAATGCAACGGCATTTGATCATTGGTTTTTAATGCAGCTAGGGACATAGGAAGCCCCTCTCCATCTTTTAACAAATTGTCGTTAGTCCAAAGACCTAAAAGCGAATCTTTCGTTAAACAATATCCGCCGACACCAAAGCCTGGAGCCATAATATTTCTATGCGTTGGACGATTTCTAATCCCTTCAATAACGGAAAATAAGTTTACACCCATCTTTTCAGCCAAAACCGTCCACTCTTGAATAAAGGCAATATTCATTGCCCTAAAGGAGTTCTCCATCACTTTAGCAAGCTCAGACGCATCGGTTGAAAGCTCCTCTCTAAGAGATGCCTGAGACTGATTGATAAAAGAGCTTAAAAACTCTCGTCCTACTGCCTCGGCTTTCTTACTTACAGCTGCAAACGTTCTTGGATAATTTCTAATTGAAGACAAGTATTCTTTTCCGGGCATCACTCTTTCATATGAGTGAACAACGAGTGGTTCGCTAGCGATACCCCTTTTCGTGAACTCTTCCTTTAAGATGGGCATAACGACGTTTTTGCAGAATCCAGGAGGTACTGTCGTCTCAACGACCAACAGACAGTCCTCCTTCATATAACGGCCCAAAACTTTAATAGCTTCTTTGAATGGTCCATCATGAAGAAAATAGTTCGTATAATCATCGCTTGATTTTTTTTCAATTGTTAAATGAACGTCACAAACTATAACGTCTGCCTTTGAATAGTAGTCAACCGACGAAGTTGCCATTAAGTTTTTATTAACTAAAACAGATTCTTGAAGCTCTTCACCAAAAGTTCTGTCCTCTGATTCAAATGGTAACACCCCTGAATTTATTTTCTTATAAAAGTCATCTCTTCCCGGTAGATCTACACCGACAACTCGATATTTAGGAGCACCACTATTGTCTCTCGTGCTACTTAAAACTGTAGCCATAGCAAGACCGACAAAGCCTAAACCCTGCACACAAACTAATGGCAACTTTCCGTTTTGATTTAAGAAGTTTTCATCCAATGCTTTGGACATCTACATTAAAACCTTGTTTTCCGATTCCATATCTTTTTTTGCTTTTTCGTAATCCCTAACATTTCCAATATCACTCCAGTATCCGGAGATCGGAAAGCTAACAACTTTACCGTCTTTTTCGATAATTTTATCTATGACATCTGTCATGTTGAAAGTATTGGTGTCCGGCAAGTTGTTAAAAACTTTTTCTGAAAGCAAGTAGATACCCGCATTAATAAAACAAAAGAATTTTGGCTTTTCTTTCAAACTGCTAATTTCAATTCCGACTGTATCCACAACCCCAAACGGTATATCTACTTCGAACTGTTTTACTCCGACCGTAATATCCGCTTTATTTTCTTCGTGAAAGTCTCTTAAAAGATTGAAGTTTAAATCTGTTAAAATATCCCCATTCATAACAAGGGTGATTCCATCATAAGAACCTAGGTGTTTTAGTGCCCCTCCAGTTCCTAACGGTTCATCTTCATGAATATAATCAATTTTAAGATCGAGATTTTTACCACATCCGAAGTGATCAATGATCACTTCTTTTTTGTAACGAACCGCTAAAGTCGTGTCCACTATACCAAATTTTCTTAATCGTGCGACCAAGTGTTCTAACAATGGTTTTTCTCCCATTGGAACCATTGGTTTTGGAATTCCATTCGTAACAGGTCTAAGCCTAGTGCCTAGTCCACCAGCTAAAACAAGGGCCCGAATGGGAGTAGGCGCATGCCCAAGACACTCGGACAAAGTAAGAAGCTCTCTAGGAATACGATTTTCGTCAATTAAAGGTAAGTGCCGGATACTATATTTTTGCATAACATCCACACAATCTGCTGTTTTCGTCCCCACTTTAGCGACGACCGGCGTTTCATAGTCTAATTGCTTTTGATTCTCTAATAAAACAGTAACTTTTGAATCCAAATTAACATAACTGAGTACCGCAACACGAACATCTGCATCGGTCAAAATACCCGTCAACTGATCCTGTTCATTTGTCACCAAAATTATTCCCATGCCACTTTCATCAATTTTTTCAATAGCGTGGCGAATGGTGGCATCTTCAGAAATGCAGTTTTTCTTCAATATTTTCATAAGATAGGTCTATCCCAATTAAAACTCGCAAACAACGGTAAAATCGTGAACCACCGTTATCTAACAAATTGGTTCTCTAGTCAAAAATACTCATATTTTCTTCGATTTCTTCTCGTGGAAGCAAAGGCTCCATATCTTCCAAAGGACGACTGTGAATTTTCCCGTTCTCATCCCTATATGCAGAAGCTTTAGGTGAAATCCACTGGTCCGGATGAATATTGACCTCTACAAGGCAGGCCGCACTCCCCTCAATAGCCTCAGATGCAACACGCACAATGTCGGCATTGGTCTGGATCGAAAAATACCGTATCCCATATGCTTGGGCTAATAGTTCAAAATTAGGGTTACCCACCCCCGATCCCTCGTCAGAAGCTACATATTTACCCCCTGAGAAATTCTTCTGTGTTGCTCGAATTGCGGAGTATCCTCTATTGTTGAAAACGAAAATTTTTATAGGAAGTCGGTTTTTTGAGATGGTCATTAGCTCTTGAACATTCCACTGGAGACTGCCGTCACCGGTAACGCATAGCGTTTTTTCTTTTCCTCGACCTATGCACGCCCCAATAGCCAGGGGCAAGTCCCAACCCATAGACCCCCAGTTTCCACTGATAAGTGTTCTTTGCCCTTCTTTAACCTTAAATGCTTGATAATAACTAACACAGTCCAACCCATTGCCAACGGTCAGACACGCATTGTTAACAAGTAAGTCTGAAATTTTGTCCATAAATACATACGAATTTACAAATTCAGCATTGTCATAGAATTCGGGACCAACCGGAAAATATTTTCGCTTCCACAACGAACATACTTCTCTCCATTTAGGCAATATGTTGAGCTTCTCCGCGTTTAAGTTTTCAGTTAAAAACGGAACAATGGATTTTAAGTCCGCCACGACGCCAACGTCCGGCCTAACAACTTGATTAAATACCTGACCCTTATCTATATCTATAATGATTTTTTTTGCTTTTGGAGCAAATCCGCCATAATTAAAACCGACTTTACTTAAAGACAGCCCCGAGCCCAGACTAATAAGTAGATCACAATTTTGTACGGCAAAATTCGCACGACGCTGCCCTGCCGTTCCGAACACTCCCACAAAGCAATCATGTTCTTCCGGCAACAGATCTTTTGATGTAAATGATACCGCCACCGGGATATTCGTTTTTTCCACCAACTTAACGAATTGATCTCGAACCCCCGCCATCCAGACTCCATTACCAGGGACTAGAAGCGGTCGTTCCGCGTTTTCAATTAAACGCACTATTTCTTCAAACTCTTGATAATTGACCGCCTCACTCTTACGACTTTCCTGGTCCCATGACGGCAAAGTCTCTTCGTTCACCTCAGCACCCTGAATATCTAGAGGTATTTCAACCCATACTGGGCCTGGTCGACCAGAGGTCGCAATATAAAATGCCTTTTCCAACTCTTTTCGAATATCATTAGGCTCAACTACAGAGACCGCATACTTAGTCACTGGCCTTGCCATTTCTAGAACATTTCCTTCCTGTGGGCCTCTTTGGCGAATCTCTGAGAAATTCGCAATTAGCTCTTTCTTAACTTGGCCCGTAACAACAATCATGGGAATAGAGTCATACCATGCGCCGACTATCCCCGCCAAAGCGTTTACAGCTCCTGGTCCAACCGTTACTAAACACACCGCAGGCTTTCCCGTAACACGGGCGTGTCCTTCAGCCGCAATTGCACATGCTTGTTCGTGGTAATTGCAATAATAATTGATATTCTCATTTTTTCCTACGGCATCAATCAAGTGCATGATTCCACCACCAGAAACTAAGAAAATGTCATTTATCTTTCTTTGCTCCAAAAACTTAACAACGTAGTCAGCTAGCTTCACAACTATCCTCTTTCTTAAAGGTTTGCTTCCCCACAACCAGAGTAACGGAATACTCCAGTTTGTATCAAAGAATTATTTTATATGCTACGTTTAGTTTACGGATCATGATTCTTCAAAAAGGGGACCTCTAAGAGAAGGGTGGTCAATTTTTCTATAGAACCTAAAAATTCTTACGATTTATTTAAGTCGCCACCATGCCCCTGATTACAGATAGCACTGAGCTAACTCTAATGCATTTTTTGCCGTCCTCCAAATGTATCTTGAAAATGTAGCCACCCTCTTAATAAATTTTGCCTAAAGAAAGGATCTAGCTATTAAGATTTTCACATTTCATTGCAACCAAACCTGTAATACACTCATACAATATTCTCAAAGCCACTGGGGAGTCTTTTTTGAAAAAGAACGACATTTTAAATATTGTGTACTGCTGGGTCGCTTTCATATTGGTCCTGGCCTACCTAAAGCCTCCTCTTCACATTCCGCTTAACGATGACTGGGTTTATCTACTAGATTCAATCGAAAGCTCAAACAACAAATCATTTTCGATTTCAGGCATGGAGTCCGCATGGGGGATACCCCAGATACTAATCGGATGGGCTATCCATAACTACTTTCCTGAAACATTTGTTTCCTCTTCTCATATTGTTAGCCTGTTCATATTTTTGGGATCGCTTATCCCACTGACTTTATTTTTACGTATTTACTATAAAAACGTCGACTTACTTCCTGTTTATCTAGCGTATTTATTTTTCACTCCTTCCTTTTATCTTTCTTTTACGTTTATGACCGACGTTCTTTATCTGCTATTTTTAATTCTCTCACTCTATTTTATTGAAAGAGGACTGCTGTATAAAAAAATCTGGTTTGTTTTTATCGCAGCAATTTTTACCCTTTTAGCAATTTCCCAAAGACAGTTTGGGGTTTTCGTTGCTGTCTCTGCTGTCGTCTGCAGCCTCTATTATAATTTTACCGACAGTAAAAGACGCCTTTTTTGGCAAAAAGCGCTTCTTATTTCTACCCTGCCTGTTATAACCACTATTTTAATTTTTATCTGGTGGAAACAACTCGCTGGATTTTCCTCTAGTGCGCCCACCCTTGTAGATATTAATCCCAAAGTTTGGATACGTTCTGCTCACGGAATTCTGGCCCTGATAGGAATGTTAGCTTTTGGAATTATATTATCTTATCGTGCAAAAGTCGATTTTCTAATTTTAAAAAATAAGCTGTTTATTTTCATCAGCGTATCGCTCCTAGCTCTGACTGGCCTTCGTTTTTTATTTGACCCCCACGCACCCTTTTTGACAAATTTAATTTCACAATACGGCATTTTTACAGAAAAAGTTGTTCTCTTGGGAACTAGACTTGAGTATTTGACCCCGCCAATAAGAGTCTTACTCTCTCTAATATTTTTCGGCTCTTTCATTTACCTCTTGATGATAAAAAATAGTCACAAACTGAAACTATCCAGATTGAAATCATCATACCACTTTGGTTCTATTACAATTTTATCTACCCTCCTTTATTTAGGTAGCACAATTTTCCGCGGAGTGTTTTTCGATCGCTATTTTATTCCAGCACTTCCGTTAGCTTTTTTATTTCTTTTGTTTCCTTTTAAAAACAGCCAAAAGAAGTCCTTTTTGTCAGTAGCTATGGCATCTGTTCCATTAATTTTATTTTCTACGATCTTAATGAAAGATTATTTTTCTTGGACCCATGCAAAGTGGACAGCCGCCCAATGGACTAAAAGCAACTTTCCAGGAGCACTTATCAATGGTGGTTATGAATGGAACGGCTGGAATGGCTTTAAAAAGCAAGCACATCCAACATTAATTCCTCAAAAAGAGTTTCAATACATTATAGCTTTTTCACCCATAGATAGTTTTCGTCAAATAAGAGAGTTTCCTTGGAGCTCGATTTTGCCTCCAAATGATCGAAAAATTTATGTAAATGAGAATTTGAATTTTATTAGTCCAAATTCGAAGTAATTCTTAAGGCACCCAATTTTTTAAAAGAATTCTTCCATGCCATCAGGTTCTGAAGAATTTAATACAGATTTCATGTCACAAGTTTATGCTTTTGACCGTTTCTCTTAATCGAAATACTCTTTCGCTGCGCGCAATTTATAATACCAATTTCTGCCTGCTTTCATCCAGGGGTAATCTAAAACACCAAAAGTCATTGCAAAAATTTTTTGACCTTGTAGATACATCTATAAAGGATAAATTTCGAGGTTCTTTTTGGTTGGTCGTCTTTTAAAGCATAGCTGGTTCCACAGAACGGCCCTAGTTCTTCTCATGCAAGTTCTTGGGGCCGTGCTTGCCTATGGTTCTTTTGCGACATTGGCTCGGAACATGACTTCCGAGGGTTATGGCCAACTTCAATACATTCTTTCGTGGAGTGTACTTCTCGGGATTTTTGGTGGTTTAGGAATCCCATTGTGGG
>JAGRAG010000152.1 GCA_020435025.1 Bdellovibrionales bacterium
AATGAGGTGGGAAAAATGGTGGAGCGTACAGGGATCGAACCTGCGACCTCAACGCTGCCAGCGTTGCGCTCTCCCAGCTGAGCTAACGCCCCACGATAGTTGGAAGGATTTTTATTTAACGTTTTCGGATCTTAATGACAAGTGAAATGTATATTTTGGAGAATTCTGAGGAGCTTCTTTGGGGTTTTAGTTATTTTATCAATAGGTTCGTGGCTCTTTGTGACAAGATGTAAATTTTCATTGAAAATACAGCTACTTAAGGACTTAATAGAAGCAAAGGAGAGGGTTATGAATAATTTGCTTCCAAAGAGGTTTCTTACAAGTTTCGTTCGTCTGAATCTACTGTCTTTGTTCTTCCTAGGTGCCATTAGCAGTCAGGCAAAGGATCTTACAAATCGTCTCGGAGTAGGGTATTCAGATAATTTTCACGTCACGCTGCCGTCATTGGCTGTTCGCTACTACCCAAATCCCCAACTCGGGGTTTCCGCCTCTTTGGGGGTGGACACGAAAGAAAATGATTCTAAGTTTGGATTTATGGCTCGGATTTATCGAATTATCTTTATGGAAGATAACTTGAATTTTTACATGGGAGCCGGAGCCGGTCTCATTTCTCAAGAAACTCAAGCCTCGAACAACTCTGGTTTTGAGCTAGCTGGATTTGCAGGAGCGGAGTTTTTCTTTACTGGACTGGATAGTTTAGGCTTTACTTTTGAAATGGGTGTTGCCGTTTCTTCTGTTGCTAGCGAGACTCGATTTCGTACTTTTGGTGATCACCCCATTAAGGGTGGAATTATATTTTATTTTTAGTGAGGAACTTATGTCTAAGATCATTCACAAAACTGAGTCGGCGCCGGCGCCAGTAGGACCCTATTCGCAAGCCGTTGAGATCAATAACGTCATTTACTGTTCTGGACAAATCGCTTTGGATGCAGCCAGTGGTCAACTGGTCGAGGGGAATGTGCAGGTCCAAACAAAAAAGGTGATGGACAATATTGGAGCTGTTTTAGAGTCCTGCGGGCTCAGTTATCGGCACATCGTAAAGACCATGATTTTTGTTAAAGACATGAATGATTTTGGTTCCGTCAACGAAGTCTATGCTCAGTATTTCCAAGAAGCCCCACCGGCACGAAGCTGTGTTGAGGCGGCCCGACTTCCCAAAGATGTTTCTGTTGAAATTGAAGTGATTGCCCATAGAGAGGCTTAAAAAGAAAGCTATGTGGTCTAAGTTTTCTCTCTTTGTTATCGGAACTGTGTTACTTGGCTTGATCGCTATTTTGGTTCTGGAAAGTGAGAAAATTGGTCGAGAGACTGTGAGTTCTTGGGAGGAAGATCATCGAGCTGACTGTGCTGTTGTCTTAACTGGAGGACGTGGCCGAGTTTCTGAAGGATTTTCGCTTTTGTCACAACAGCAAGTTCGGAAATTAATAGTCTCAGGGGTCTTTCCAGGAGCCTCCTTGCGAGATATTTTTCCTCAATGGCCCTTTTATGGAGAGATGCATGACGAAGATGTTATATTAGAGAAGCGCTCTCGAACGACTTACGGGAATGCCCAACAGAGCTTGGCTTTAGTCGAAGCCTTACATTGTCGAGATGTAGTAATAGTGACTTCGAACCTGCACATGTATAGGGCTAGAAGGATTTTTGAGGCGGTCTTTCCCGAGAATATTCCCGTTTATACGCGAGCGGTTCATATTGGAAGTTCGCGATCCCAGACGTTTGACTTGATATTTGAAACCATTAAGTCAGTTTTTTATGACCTTTGGGCTTATTGATCGGTGTTTATGTTCTATTAAGTTTATAAAATTAGACCAATTCTGTGGTCGAGATTTTGTTCCATTCCGTTAAGCACAATCCCTACAAATCCGATTCTTTACTTAAGGAAAACGGAGAATTATGTCGGTACGAACAGCAAATTTTTTTCTGACATTTGTCGATGGGTTGGGGCGGCGCTTACTCAATATCATAGAGTATACGGCAAATATATTTTTGATGATCTATTTGTCATTCCGAGCGGCCTTCTTTGATCAAGCACAGGGGTTGCGTTCCGTTTTTTCAGTCGTCTCCGCGCAAATCTATTTTACTGGATTTCAGGCGTTGCCCTTGATCACAGTGATGGCGTTGGCTTCAGGTAGTGTCGTTATCATGCAGTCATCTGCGCAGCTTTCCCTTTTAGGTGGAGCGGATATGATTGGAAACCTCATGGTGTTGATCGTGGTTCGAGAGGTCGGGCCCTTATTGACGGCACTGATAGTGATTGCCCGTTCCGGGACGGCTGTTGCCTCTGAAATTGGAAATATGAAAGTCAATAGAGAAATTGAGGCATTGGAGTCAATGGGGATCAATCCCCTTAGCTATATTGTCTTTCCTCGTCTTTTAGGAGGGGTCGTCAGCGTCCTTTGTCTTGCCTTTTATTTTACGGCCATTGCACTTTTAGGTGGCTTTTTCTTAACTAAATTTATTAGTGGAATGAGTGTGCAATTTTATTTTGATTCTCTAGCAACAGCCTTTGCTGGTGAGGATGTCTATTTGTTTGTGTTAAAAAATACCTTTAGTGGTCTGATCATATTTATTATTTGTTCCTACCAGGGACTGTTAGTGGTTCAAGGACCACATGAAGTCCCACAAGTGACAACGAAGGCTGTTGTAAATTGTGTCATATACGTTATTAGCTTTAACCTTTCTGTCACGACTCTATTTTACCTCAATCAGCTTCTCAAATTGGGGGTTCTCTAGATGAATACGAATGAATCTTTCTTTAAAGCTTTTGAGTTTCAAAATGCGAGCTTTGCCTATGACAATACACCTTTCATTTTAGAGGACGTCTCTATCCAAATTCCAGCAAACAAAGTTGTAGAAGTGCGGGGGTGGCAAGGGGCTGGCCGCTCTTCAGTTCTAAAGCTCTTGGCCGGCCTTCTCATTCCGAACTCTGGAAGCTATTTAATCAATAATCAAAGAGTCGAAGAAATGTCTTTCGAAGAATTTATTGAGTATCGACTAAAAATTGGTTTTAGTTTTGAGTATGGGGGTTTGATCAATAACAAAACGATTCGTGAAAATCTGGAACTCCCTCTTGTGTATCACAACCGATTTTCACCTGAAGAAATAGAAGTGCAGGTAGATAACATTATCGAGGAGTTCTGCTTGAAGCGGGATGCGCTGAAACGTCCATCAGCTATCTCGGGAAGCACTCGTAAGTCGGCTATTGTGGCTCGAGCCTTTTTAATGAATCCAGAGGTATTGATTTTAGATAATCCCACGACGGGGCTCAATAGCTATAATAGAGAACATCTAAGAGATAAAATTAAGCTTTCTAGGGAAGAAGGAAAAATTCCTCATATTTTCTTAGCGACGGATGACCGAGAGTTTGCTGAAGGACTTGTTGAAGAAGAACTAGTGATAGAAAATAAAATGCTTTACCTGCGACCACCTGAAATTCCCTTGCCCAAGGAGGCTGCGGTATGAAAATAAAATTTAACAAATTTGAAAGGGTGGCAGGAGTTTTTGTTTTAATGGCTATCATTGGCTCTTTGGTGGCCACTATAGGTATAGCAATTAAAAAAGGATGGTTTCAGAAAAAAATTGCTTATATGACCAACTTAGAATCTGCTGATGGGCTGCATTCGGGAACTCGAGTGCAGGTGGCGGGATTACGGGCTGGCTCAGTCGAAGAAGTGGAGCTGATTTCAGCTAATGAAGTACGTGTTAAATTTTATGTCTTTGAACGATTCCAGAAACGAATTAAAAAGGATAGCGAACTGTCAGTCATTCGTCCGTTTATCATTGGGGAAAAGGTTTTAGAGGTAAGTGTGGGTTCCGAAGCGGAAGAGCCTTTACCTCAACACTCCGTGATTGCCTCAAAACCGGTCGTCGATATTATGGACTTGGTCAGTGGTAAAAAACTCGCTCCATTTTTGACGTCATTAGAGGGTATACTGGAAAATATGAAGACCTTGGCATCAGCGTTTTCTGATCCTCGAAGGACAGATGCCGTCATTACAATGTTTGATCAGATGAATCCTTTATTAGAAAATCTCAATAAGATGTCCGTTCAGGTCTCTAAAATGAGTTGGTACCTGAATAAAGTTATGCCGGAGGCCGTAAAAAGTGCCCCTGAAGTAGCCAATCAGATGAATCGTTTGGTTGAAAATTTAAATGTATTAACCGAAGAGTTAAATCCAGCCTTAAAAGAAGTGGGGCCCAAGTTGCCTTACGCAAGTTTAAGAGCCTTAGAGGCTTTAGACGAAGCTGTAGTTGTTCTAAAAGCATTGCAAAAATCTTTTCTGCTAAGTGGAAAAGTCGAAGATGTTCGTGAAGAAGAAGCAAAGCAAAACAAGCGACGTCCAGCTTCTGAGTAGGAGGGCCCTTGGGGCGACCGTTATCAAATGAGACAAGATTTTTTAGTGCGAAAGACCTTGGCTCTAGTTTAAAAAAAGTGGCATCGGATATCGTCACGATGGATGAGCATCGGCTTACGAGTCAGTGGTATCATAGTGATCGAGATGTGGATCTTTATTTGTGGATTGATGACAATCAAAATGTCATCAAACAAAGAATGCAGCTGTGTGGGCAGTTGATTGAATGGAATGTGTTAGAAGGAATTCGAACGGGATTTGTAACAGACGAAGAAAACGGCGTGGGGCTGGAGGATGTCAGTTTCCGATACGATTCCAATCCGATTTTTACGACGGTTCGGCAAGCTACAGATTTGGTTCAATATATTTTGGACATTGAAGAGGCTTTAAAATTCAAGATCATCGAAAATTTTGTAGAATCTCCAGACATAAAGACGCTCTCTGCGGAAGACTTTTTAAGTAGGTACGGAAAACCTGTTCATTGTGAGTCGACTCTCAGCGGCTGGAGCAAATTAATTCAAAAGATCTCTCGAATCTGGAAATAACAAATGTCTTTCGAATCTTCCTTTTAACTACAAAATGCGAGTGGAGGAGCTTCATGTGCGGGGGCGCATTGGCGCACCCATTGTCCTTTGTCGTAAAGAGCGAACCCAAAATACCATGTGATCGTATCGTAGGGTCCAACAATTTTCTGACTGGGAAAGTCTTCGGAGTAAACACCGTTTACTAAATAGCACCAACCATAGGCCCGCATAGTATGATCATTTACAATGTCTAAAGCTTCGTTGCCGATTGGAGAATTGAGAATTCGGTGAACAGCCGCCTCATTGGCTACATAGGAAAAGGACTGTTGGGAGAGCAATTGCAACGTAATTTGGCCTACCGTCATCACCTGCGTTGTCGAGTAGTATTGATGGGCTAAAGTTTGAAAATGACATGGATGCAAGATCTGAACTTCTAAAGAATAGCCTTTAAGATTTAAAAAAGTGATACAAATGAGTAAAAGGGTACGAAGGTTCATTAAACTTATCCTTGCACGATGGGTTTTAGAGTAGGTGGTGTCTTGTAATCTTATTTTTGTCAATACTATTGTTTTCCACATCGAATGTGGATAAGTGAAATTAAGCAGAGCATTGATTGTTTTTTTTCTTGCTCGATTACGTAGCTCGTACAGGGGTTGTTATTTCTCTAAAAACGGGCCATATTGAGAGCGTGCTGGCACTTCATTTTTTCAATCACTATCTTTTTTCTTTTCGAGCTGGATCGGTCATTCGAACTATTGCCTGGATTTGCATTTTAGGGGTCGGGATCGGAATATTTTCTTTAGTTGTGGTTTTAAGTGTAATGAATGGTTTTAATGGAACTATTCGTCAAAGGCTTTTGGCGGTTAAGCCTCATATGCAGGTCTTTCACTTGCCTGCTGAAAAACAGGCAGTCAATGAGATTGTCTCTAAAAAACTTAAATCCAGTCATGCTTACGATTTTGAACAGCAAGACGTCATTATACGTACTCTAGATGGGTATTTCAGTGGTGGCATTGCAAAGGGATTGGCAACGGATGAGATCAATTCTTTATTGGTTCGAGTGGATCAACTGTTGCAGCAAAAAAGACACTACACTCCTCCGATTTCGGAAACTAGTGGGAAAGTGGGAGTTCGAGAAATTTATATGGGTGTCGAACTAGCACAGAGCCTGCATCTTTTTGAGGGAGATCAGGTTCTTTTGATTCCTCCTGAAAGTTTGTTGATGCCGCCTGATATGAGTGTGCCTTATGAGCGTGTCACTATTGTTGGGCTTTTGCGATCTGATATGCCGGATGTTGATGGAAAGATGCTATTTTACAATATTGAAGGAGGATTGCCGCGCTTGTCTCGTTCGGCGAGCCGCGAAGTCGGAACGGAGTTTCGTTTTGAAGATCCCTATCAAATCGAAGAATATGAGCAGAGCTTTAAAGAGTCTGGGTTTCGAATAGAGTCTTGGAAGAGTGTGGATCAGGCCCTCTTTTTTGCACTATACTTAGAAAAGATGGTGATGACCATTTTTTTGGCCTTAGCCTGTTTGATTCCTAGTTTTTGTATTGTCACGGTCATTGTTCTTTTAATCACTCAAAAGAAAAAGGACATTGGTTTAATGATGGCCTTAGGCTTAAGTGAGACAGAAACGAGAAAGCTTTTTACTCGTCTTTCATTTATGTTGTCGTCACTAGGGATCGGCTGGGGTCTGTTTTTAGGTATGATCGTGAGTTTATTAATAGATAAATTTCCAGTTGAAGTACTGCCTGATATTTATTACGACGCAACAATTCCATCAAAACTTGAGCCAAGTTTGGTGATGTGGGTTTTAGTTGCGGCAATTGTCATCACCTGGATGGCTTCATTTATTCCGGCTCGTGCGAGCACTCGTTGGCAAAGCCCTGCCGAAGCATTGAGATAATTAAGAGATTCCCTGCCAAAAAGGTTTTCCCGGTTAAGTTTCTGAGACGCTCAAAAGGTTCCCGGTTAAATTTCCAGGATACTCAAAGGTTCCCGGTTAAATTTCCGGGACGCAACAGGCTATTTGTAGCCTGCTGCGTCCCGGAAATTTAACCGGGAACCTTTGAGTATCCTGGAAATTTAACCGGGAACCTTTTTGGCTGGAAATCTCTTTTAGACAGAAACACCAAAATCGCGAAGGGCAGATGTGAGAGACGTT
>JAGRAG010000153.1 GCA_020435025.1 Bdellovibrionales bacterium
GTGGTGATCTCTGCTTCTCATAATGCCTATCAAGACAATGGTATCAAAATTTTTGGTGCCGATGGATATAAGATCAGTGAAGAGATGGAATTGGAAATTGAGCGACTGGTACTGGATGATGATTTAAATAAGTACCTTATTGATCCCAGTCAGGTGGGGCGAACGCGACGTATTGACGATGCTTTAGGCCGGTACATTGTCTTTGCGAAAAATGCATTCCCATTGAATCAAACTTTGGACGGCATCCGTATTGTTTTAGATTGTGCGCATGGAGCTGCTTACCATGTGGCTCCAGCGATCTTTGAGGAACTGGGAGCCGAAGTGATTGTGATTGGTAATAGTCCTAATGGTCGTAACATCAATGACAAAGTTGGGGCCCTCTATCCGCAAAAGACTTCGCAAGCTGTTTTAAATTATCGTGCCGATGTGGGCATCTCTCTAGACGGTGATGCCGATCGAGTGATCATGATTGATGAAAAAGGAACGTTAGTAAATGGAGACCATATCTTGGCGATGTGTGCGATTCACCTTAAAGAACGGGGTCGACTCAAAAACGATACCGTGGTGGCTACACAAATGAGCAATATTGGTCTTGACCTTGCGATGAAAGCCCATGGAATCAACGTATTGCGAACAGGTGTCGGAGATAAGTATGTTGTCGAGGAGATGTGCAAAGGGGGCTATGTTCTTGGCGGAGAGCAGTCTGGACATATCATTATGGCCGAGCACAGTACGACAGGTGATGGTTGTATCGCCGCTTTAAATGTTCTTGCAGTGATGAAAGAGACAGAGAGACCTCTGAGTGAATTAAACGCTCTGGTAAAAGACTTTCCACAGGTCTTAATTAATACCCGAGTCACCAAAAGAAAAAAGCTTTCCGAAGTGGCAGGATACAAAGCTTTAATTGATTCCATTGAGTCCAAGCTCGGTGAACAGGGGCGGGTTTTTGTTCGCTATTCCGGTACCGAACCTTTAATACGGGTATTAGTGGAAGGGGAAAATAAGCGACAGATCGGAGAGTATGCTGAACAGATTGCAGAGTTTCTTCAGACCAAATTGATTTAAGGGGCGTTCAGGTGAGATTAGCAACCGTTGATCAAAGCAAAAAAATTGATGAAAATTCCCAGAAAAATTATGGGCTTTCAGGCGAGATTCTTATGGAGTGTGCGGGGGCATTAGCCGCTCGCGAAGTGGATCAATCCTACTTTCCGGAATTGAGTCGAGGCGAAGTCGGAGTGGTTTGTGGACCTGGTAATAATGGTGGAGATGGGTTCGTGCTGGCTCGGCACCTTCACTCGGCAGGTCATCGAGATTTGACGATATACATAGTTGGCTCCAAAGAACAGCGCAGCCCTTTGTGTCAGCTACAGATTCAAAGAATCGAGCAACACGGATTAAGAGCTATTTTTTTAGAAGATACTCCTGAAAAATTAGAGAGACTGCGTTCTTCCAAGCTGGTGATTGATGCACTTTTCGGAATTGGTTTGAATCGACCCATCGAAGCTCCTTTTGTAAAAGTTGTAGATCTGATCAACTCCCTTAAAGTTCCAGTTGTCAGTTTAGATACCCCTTCGGGTCTGGATTGCGATAGGGGAGCTGCGACGGGAGCCGTTGTACAAGCAGATATGACGATCACATTTGGTCTAGCAAAGCCGGGATTTTTTGTTGGAGAGGGTCCTTATCATGTGGGCAAGTTACGAATTCTTCCGATCGGATTTCCCTTAGAAAATTTGCGTAATATTGCTACAACTCACTTTCTGTTTAATGAAAAGCTCGCTAGACGGTATTTGCCAACAAGAAAAGAGTCCTCAAATAAGTCGGACCATGGACGGTTGGCTGTCGTGGCTGGACGAGCGGGGATGTGGGGTGCAGGATTACTGGCTTCCTCCTCTGCGTATCGAATGGGATCAGGCTATGTTCATTGGCTGAGCTTTGAGCCACATCTGAGTGAAGTAATGGCACAGCCAGAAATTCTCACAGGGCAATTGCAAACTTTGAGTCAGCTGAATGAGGTTGATTACTCAGCCTTTGCCGTAGGGCCGGGGTTGGGTGTCTCTCAGAAAACAGCCGATCTGATTGAATTTTTAAAAGCAGACAAAGATCGTGCTGTGGTTGTAGATGCAGACGCGATTACGACCTGTGTGCAGTTTGATCTTTTTCCGCTACCAGCGCAATGGGTGATCACTCCGCACGCTGGGGAGTTGTCTCGTGTTTTAAAAGTCTCTAGCCAAGAAATTGAGATGGACAGATATCACTCTGTTCTTCAGGCGGCTGAGAAAACAGGATGTCATGTACTTCTAAAAGGATATCGTTCGGTCGTCGGCTACCAAAATCGCTGTATGGTCATTCACTCTGGAAATGCCGCTTTAGCAAAGGCGGGTTCGGGGGATGTGTTGACGGGAATGATCGGATCTTTGTTAGGACAGGGGCTGGATACTTTGCAAGCGACGGCGGCCGCAGCCTACATTCATGGAAGGATGGCAGATGAGTGGGTGCGGTCCGGTAAGGATAAATCCTCCTTAATGCCGACAGACATTGCGGATTCACTTCCCGGGCTATTAGGAAGAATCTCAGGTGGAGCGATTTTGTAAATGAGTCAGAGAAAATGGGACTCTTCAAATGGGGTCGTTGTCAGTAACATTCCAGAGTTAAAGCATTGGTTGGCAGGACAGATACCTCATTGGCCAGACCGATTGGTCGTTTTACTTTCAGGCCCAATGGGAGTCGGTAAGACGCAGTTGGTGCGCGAGATATTGTCTTTGCTAGGTTCCAAAGAGGTCTCGTCTCCCAGTTTTGCTATTCACAACTGCTATCAAACGAAAGATCGGTCTGTGGACCATATTGATCTTTATCGATTAGAAGATGATGCCGATTTAGAATCCACGGGGTTTTGGGATCTGTTTTCACAGGATAAAGGATGGATCTTTGTGGAGTGGGCCGATCGATTGCCGATCGAAGCTTTTCCACTTCATTGGAGTCTTTTGGATCTGAATTTGTCACTAGAGGGATCGCAAAGTCGGAGGCTTCAGTTTCGAATGACAAAATCAGATGGCTAGCAAGTGGCCTTAGTGGTTAGAGTGATTTTGTAAAACCAAAGCTGCATCAGTTTACTTATTCTCCGACAATTCGTAGATTGTTCACTTTAGGAGTCCCAGTGGCTTTGTCGGACTCCATTAAGAAGTTTAACTGTGAATAAACAGATTCGAAATCGAAAAAAATCGCATTTCTTCTGTTTTTGAATTTCTACAGGCAAATATTTATACTGATTTTTGTCCTCAGGTTCAAGAACTGATACTCAGGGGCCGTGGATCGTAAAAAATTGCGCAAGAAGTGGTTTTCTTGTGAACCGACAGGCTGCGGGGATAACGGTAGATTGCATGGAAGCGAGACGGATATAACGCAGACTCGGAGAGCGAAGTCCAGAAGCGCCGAGCGGGCCGCCACAAAGAAGGAATGACCATCGTCACCATAAGCTTTTGAGTAAAAGAAATAAGTCTCGCATAGGATAAGTCGAGCTGTAGTAACTGAAGGCTGTTTGTTTTTTACAGGTAAACTTAACTATCCACCAGGGAGAAATACATAATTAGGCCCCTGACCGTTGTTTGATATTTGGGTGAGGTGAAGGCTCCCAATCTCAAGTGTTTGCGCCCAAATGGGCTGACAGGTGAAAAAAAAGATATACAAACAGAGAGGCTATGATTGGCCTATATATGGCAATAAATTTCATGACTTTTTATAATTTTAATTAGAGTGCCACCTTATTTGAAGCCCTTTTCTAACTGCGCCATTTGAGCTGTGACAACAGAAAAGGCTTCACTAAACTCCAGTACCTTTGGTATCGAAGAGGTAGCACTTGTCCAGCCCCTTTGTAGGCTTGTTGTGTCTATAGCTTTGATGGCTTCAGAGAAGCTTTTTGGAAGTTCGGTTTCTCTAAACTCAAAACAGTTCTTTAGGGCATCATTTAAAACTGTGGTATCGACTTTCTGTAAAAATACTGACAGGTCGTGAACATCCTTTGAGCGAGAATTGAAGTCTCCATGTGAAACTAGTGCATGAAGTTTTTCAGCACAAATGGTTTCAATGGGGTAAATCGACCAGCTTAAATCCTCCCCATTGGGGAGTAGCGATGGAATATTCATTTGCTGTGGAGCAGGAGTAATAGGGTCACCTACTCCCAAATCAAAGTGAATGATTTTAGCCTTATTGAGATTTTTTAGAACTTCACCTATACCCGCACGGTAAACTTGACGGATACCTCCGTATTCACCTTGGGTCACAAGGTCAATCTGTTCTTCATATTTAAACCAAACTCCGTCATTTAAATCTGATTCAGCCAGTTCTTTTGTAATTTTGAGGGTTGAATCAATGTTGGCTTTTACTAATAGGGCATCAAGGTCAATGGTGTAGCGTTGAGAATTATAAACTCTTAGGCCAACGAATCCACCTTTAAAGACTAAGTGTTGGCTAAGGTGCTTATCAGACACTAATCTTGCTACGAGCCGCTCTATCATAAAGGCCGTTTCAAGATTCTGGTATGGAACCCCAAGTTTTTTCTGAAGGTCTGTAAGTTTTTGGCGGACGGAGTTGCCCTTTGCTTTCGTGGTCATGGAACAATCACCTCTTGATACTTGGTTAGCACGGACACAAGGCCAAGCTCTTTAGCTGCCTTTCCAAGTTTTGATAATGTGGTTTGCCTTTTTATCAGTGCATCTCTGGCCGCTTTCACGGCTGTTCTTTCTCCGATTTTTGTTAGAAATCTTAGCCCTTCGAGAATGGCTCTTTCTAATGTGACGATACGATAACCGTTCTCAGTGATTACTCCTTTATCAAGGCTTATCTTTGTGCGGATAAGTTTGTATTCAGAATTTCGTGTTTTCTTATCAGGTGGTACAATAACCCAAGTTTTGCTGGGGACTTGCTCTATAAGGTTATAGTGAAAAAGGGCTGTGAGGCCACCTATGGCAGCTTTAGAGCCAAGTTTTGCACAAGCTATCTGAAATCCTACATCACCTTCAATGTCTGCTTCTGGATGTAGGTAAGCTCCACGTGCCACTCGTTTAAGTCTATCACTTGCGACGAGCCTTGAAAGCTCCTGTTGGCTTAGGCCTATCTCTTTTGCTTGTGATAGGGTAAATACGCCCAATTTTTTAATTTTTGTTTTTTGCGACTTGTTCATGCTTTTAAGTATTTGGTGGAAAGTGACGAATTACAATAAAAATGTCACTTTTCACCAAAATAACTGGATGAGCTTGTTATAAAACTATGTCAGAAAGGCTAGATTGACATAGTTTTATTACATATCCTCAGCCCTTCTATTAAGGGTCACAGTCCAGCCACGCTCTTCGATAGCGTCCACTAAATCCTCTAAACTGGACTCCATTAAAACGGTTTGGGGAGAGCCTGGAGGAGGTAGGCTATAGAGAATCCTATCTTCATAGTTCTCGACCTCTACAGAATCAAAAGAGTCATCCTCATTTGGGCCTCTATACTTTCTGGAGGAGGAAGTCTGTATGACCTCAAAATCGTGCTGAAAGTCCTCAGAATTGATTCTTTCCCATATATCCACGGGATTTTGGGATCTGTTTTCACAGGATAAAGGAAGGATCTTTGTGGAGTGGGCCGATCGATTGCCGATCGATGCTTTTCCACCTCATTGGAGTCTTTTGGATCTGAATTTGTCACTAGAGGGATCGCAAAGCCGGAGGCTTCAGTTTCGATTGTCAAAATCAGATGGCTAACAAGTGGCCTTGGTGGCTAGGGTGATCTTGGAAAACTAAAGTCGCATCAGTTTACTTATTCTCCGACAATTCGTAGATTGTTCACTTTAGGAGTGCCAGTGGCTTTGTCGGACTCCATATAGATCCGGTACTGAAAGTACTGACTGTTAGAGACGTCACCAGACATATTTAAACTAGGTGGTCCCACAGTTGTGTTTTCAAGCTCATTGTATACGGTTTCTCCCGTTCCTTGATAACCAACGAACTCGGGGTTTGTGCTACACGTAGCATCGCTACAGGATCGTATCTGAATATGCAGTCGATTCTCTCCCCGCTGATAAACATTTGCAATGTCTTCGGCAGAAAGAGCTTTATCCCAAATAGCTACTTCGTCGATCTCTCCATTAAAAAAGTTAGCTGGTGAAGAAGTCGCTCCACCGGAACCAATGTAAAGTGGCGCATTACCAAAAGAAGGAGTGCCGGACATTTGTCCATCATAAGCACCGTTCAGGTACAATTTGAAGTAAGTGCCGTCATAGGTAACTAATAGGTGTGACCAGCGATCTGTTGGGATTTCACCAGTGTATTTAAGGGAATTCCAACTGACCCCATCATGAAAGCGCCACGAATTTTCCCCTCCAACATTACTGTGATCTCGACTGAATGAGAAGGTAGAGTAATTATTTGAGGTGCTAACTTTCTTAAAAATGACTGACTCGACTTTGGAATTGTCCGGAGTTCTAAAAGGTTTCATCCAAAGAGATACAGTGAACTGCGTATTGTTTAAAGAGGCATCATCTCGGGTAATGACATCATTGAAACCGTCAAATTGCATGGCCCCAGCAAAGCGTCCGTGTTTCACAGGCTTTGGACAGTTGGTGCAACTGAAGTCATTACTGCTAGAAGACTGATCCGCAAAAGTTGTTGGTGAGCCTGTCTCATTTAAATTTAAGAAAAGCTCATTATTAGCGGTTCCAGGAGACATGTTTACGGCAAAAGTAGGGTAGAGTCCTTCAGCGCGGCCCAGGGGAAGCAGTTCTTTAATATAGGGACTTTCTGGCGCCCAAGAAAGGTAACGCCAGATTTTTGAGCTACCAGCATCTAGAATGTCAGATGTGTAAACTCCTGTTCTTTTGGCTTTTTGCATGTAATACATTTTACGAATTTCATCAGCCTCAAGAGCACGATGCCACAATGAGATGTCATCAATTTTGCCATCGAAAAACGTAGGGACCGAATGATCGTGAATTCCGATTGTTGGATGACCACCGATGTCGATATCGGACAGAGAAGTATTAGTAGTCGCCCTTAAGATTCCATCCACATATAGTTTCAGGTGGCCCGATGCCTGATACTTGTCGAATGTCATACAGACATGATGCCAACTATGATCAAAGTATCCGTTAGAACCACCGTCATATTGTGCAAGATATTTGGCTGTTCCTTGGGATACGTAGGTTCTAACATACCTTGAAGATCCGGAAACGACAGCTCCAAGCCAACTGTAGGTTGTGGGTGTACGTCCCGAGGCTACATCTTGCGCGAGAAGATTTTTTCCGCTTTGCTGGCTACGAGAGTAAAACCATAAGCAACTTGACATTATACCACCGGGATTAAAGATGGCGTTATTAGGCAATGAAATGTAGTCATCAGCTCCATCAAGTTCAATTCCACTTCCCGTAGGTGTAAGAATGGACTTTTCAGTTGAACCATCATTGGTAACAAAAGTACCGTCTTGCGAACCCACCTCATCGACAATTGTTGAATTGTGAATGGCGGTGGCCTCATTGAGTCGCCAATAGCCGACAAGTCCCGTCGTGTTCATCCAAGTTCCATCAGTTAGCCCATTTCCTGCATAGGTGGAAGCAATGCGAAGATGTGTCCCATCCCATTCCGAGTTGCTGTTGGTTCCCGTGCTTGAAAGATCAGGAACTATTCGTGTTCCATCATCATCGTAGATCAAACCAAGTCCCTCATTGTCGACTAGTGTGCCATGAGACTGAGAGGCATTTGTAAGTTTAAATTTCATGTATTCATCCTTTTCAGCCACAGAATCTGCCGTTGTGTAAACTGTAACAGTTCCAGCAGTGAGTCCCGAATTGATGGTTAGAGAGCCTGCAACATCTGTGTAGTCTGCTGGAGCAACCTGAGTCGTACCAATATAGGTGGCGTAGCTGACGGTAAAGTCAGTTCCACATACAGGTTCAGAAAGTGTGACTGTAAATATTAGATCTCCCCCTTCAATAGTTGAGGTGTCTCCTACGGTGATGTCAGGATTGTTGGAAGGTGCGGTGATCAATCCGTCTGCCGGGTTCACGGTTTGGGTGCCTGCGGTGATAGAACCGCAACCTTGAATGATTTGGGCTGTGCCGGCAGAGCCCACACCGTCACCGACATTGAGCTGATCACTTACATTGAGGTTATAACCATTGAGATCTAAGACACCGTTTTCGATGGTCAAATCTTGTCCGGTACGATTGAAAAATGCCGAGGAGCCGAGAAGCACTGTTCCAGATGGCTTGTTTATAATGATAGCACCGGAAGGAACGGTGGTGTTCGTGATAATAGTTTGGTTTGAAGAGCCATCAAGAGTAAAACTAGCAGCTCCGTCATTTGTGCTAGATCCTTGTAAAGTCAAATCACCGCGAACCACCCAATTTCCATCTATTCCGGCTGCAGCGCTAGAACCGCCTTCTATATATGAGAAATCGCCATTCACAATCAATGCGTTTGAATTGAGAGTTGTAAGGTTATGAGTAGAACCACAGGCATAAAAGACCTCGCGAACTTCAACATTTCCTGAAAAAGTTAAATCAGTAGGGGTGCTGATTCTATAGTTTGTTGTGGAGCCGCCGCAGCCATTTTTGTTTCCTAGATTGAATCGAGTCGTTGCAGAGTTGGAAACGAAGCTACCTGTTGCAGCGATTTTTAGCATCTCAATTGTGTTCGTTCCACCATTGTGATGAAGTCCACCAAGTCTAAGATAACTAGATGGGCTTGAGAAACTTCCATTTTCAATCTGTAATGAAAGTGTGGCAAAGCTATTTGTTCCAGCCATTGGCTGAACGGTCCCGCTTGGTTTATCGACTACGACGCAAGCTGTTCCGGCGAATCCTCCGGTACCCACCGTGTAGTTATATTCTTGATCTCCCGATCCGACAAACTTGATAAAGCCGGTATAGGCTGATTCATTCTCTTCTTGAACCTGAGTTTTAGCATTGGAATTAACGTATAAATCTTTGTGAAGTTCAATTGTTCCGTTTCGAAAGACCCCAGCGGCATGGGTGAAATTGTTTAACACAACTAGCTTATCAGAAGAAGCCAGTCTAAAATAGGAGTCTTTGAAGCATCCGTTCGAAGCAGTTATAAATCGTAAATTGTATAAATCAAGTGATCCATCGACATCGGCGTAGACAGTAGAAATACCTCCTGAACATCCATTACTTTCTGCAAAAAAATCGACAGTACCATTGTTGTGGTTAAAAATGGCTCCTGAAGAAACATTTAATACGTACAACGTTAACCCAACACCGTATCCGAGTTCTAGTGTATTGGTGGTGGAGTTAAATGTTCCGCCTCTAAGGTAGAGTCGATTCAAATCAATTTTGCTATTACCGCCTTGAAATGTTCCACCCTGTTGAATGAAATCACTAGATCCGACAGTGAGCGTGTTTCCACTACTTTGGGTTAAAGTTCCTGGGTAATCTGAATTGATCCAGAGACCTGTAAGAGTCGTTGCTGCTGTTGTTTGAGCATCGCAGTTTGCGGGAACATCGTTACAGGTTTCGTCAAACATCGCAACATCGCCACTGCCTGGTGGATTCAATCCATTACTCCAATTCGCACCATTGCTAAAATCACCATCCCCGGCATTTCCAGTCCAAATAAAACCATTGTCATCATCATTTAGTATTGTCCCTATGCCTGTGTTATCAATGATTGCTCCATGAGATGCCGAAGAGAGAGTGATTGACATGGTTTCGTCAACTTCCATGGTCGCATCTGGGGTCGTGACTACTGTGACCGTACCAGAAAGAGTTCCTGCAGAAAGAGTTAACGTGCCATCCGATGGAGTGGCATCGGAATCTGTTGCCGGTGTTACATAATCAGAGTTGGCCGTTGTCGCTGAGCCGTTCGCAGAGGCATAGTTCACAGTAAAATCACTGGCGCAAACCCCTTCAGACAAAGTCACATTAAAAACAAGGTTTCCGCCTTCTGTAACTGAGGCATCGGAAATCGAGATATTCGGGTTTGAGCTAGAGCCAACAATCTCGCCATCAGCGGGATTGACGGACTGAGAACCTGCTGTAATACTGGAGCAGTCTTGAAGGATCCGAGCTGTGCTAGCGGAACCAATGGCATCACCCACGACTAATTGATCGTTCACAGAGAGATCATAAGTATTTAATTCTAAATCACCGTTATAAACATAGAGATCTTGACCAGCTGATGAGAGGTCTAAAGGATTTGCAAGGGTGACTTTGACTCCAGAGTCTTTAGCGAGAGTGATGCTTCCAGAGGTCAATATGGCCCCACTGTCTATGGTAAACGTGGAGTCAGACGAACCTGAAAAAGTTAGTGTGTAGTTTCCGCCTTCGGCCAGGGTGGTCGTCGAGGCATAGGCTAAGCGAGCATTTCCGTAGACGGCTACATCTCCTGAAGTCACTTTTCCATTACTGATATATAGATTTCCACCGACAATCATCTGTTGGCTTGATAAATCTACGGTACTATCGTCACTGCCACCTGCTGAGTTGTCGTCATGAGTTGCAATAACGACATTGTTCATTGTGTAACCAGGTGCGCTGTATTTAACCACCACTCGCGGGGAGGCCGTGCTAGAACCGCCAGTACCAGCTAATTTTAAGGTTCCGCTATTATGAAGATAAGTTCCCCCTGCGATAGTGAAACCATCTGTGTTGTTAGTAGATCCAACATAAGGATTGATTGTCATTGTGCCGGAGGGAGCCGTAAAGGTTCCGGAAGTGAGCTTAAACTCTGTGAAACCAAAATCCGTTGTGCCACCAGCGGGGGTAACTGAGCCAGTGGTTGCAATTTCCACTCGAGGTCCATAGGTATTAGCTGTTCCTGAAATTGTTTGAGAGGTGTTTCCGACAAATCTGAGCAGTGTGGTGCCCCACTGTTCAGCAAGAGTATCTGAGTCTATCTCATCCATAACTAAGTTGCCGTGCAGGTTAATGGTGCCTGATTCAAGAAGGCCATCTCGAATCTCCAGATCTCCTAAAACCGTTACCGTATGGCCACTTTTGACATCTATACTGCAGTCGTCATAACCATTTGAATTGTTGTAGTTGTAAGTGTTGATCTTGAGGTTGTTTAAGTTAACTCCAGAGGGAACATCCATGACCAGAGTCGTCATAAAGTTGTTATACCAACTGTTACCATCACAGATACCACTTAACTCCAAAGTCCCACTGTTATGATTAAATGCACCGCCTGTAAAGGTAAATCCATTCGTAGTCCCTGAAGAGGAGGTCAGGGGATAAATCTTCATTGTACCTGATGGAGCGTTAAATGTTCCGCCATATAGAAAGAATTTGGTAAGACCGAAGTCGGATGTGGCTGTTACCGTACTGGTTGTATTTACGAGAATCATGGGAGCATAAGTATCAACTGTTCCTGTTATGGTTTGCGGAACATTTCCTGAAAATTTAACGACCGTGGTTCCCCACTTTTCTGCTTTAACGTCCGTATTGGTGTATCCTAGAATCAGGTCGCCTTTTAGGTCGATCATCCCAGAAGTTAATAAACCGTCTTTGATGGTGAGGTCTCCATTTACGGTTATCGTATCAGGTCCGTCGATCTTAATGGCACAGTCATCGCTTCCGTTGGCACTAAGAGTGTCTGTTATGTCGACAACTAAGTGATGCAAGTCAATTCCCGAAGGAACCTTAACATAAGTGACATCTATAAAGGAGTTATAAGGAGTGTTTCCATTACACGAACCAGATAACTCTAACGTTCCAGAGTTATGGGTAAATGTCCCACCATCGACAATAAATCCGTCGACATCACTAGTTGTATTTTGATTTCTGCCTACGATGAGCTTCGCAGTGGTGGACGTGAACGAGCCACCATAAAGTCTAAACTCATTTGCTATAATGTCATTCGAAGCTCCAACGAATGTCCCACCATGCTGAATCCAATCGCTGGCTCCGACGGTGATTGTATTGCCACCGGATTGTGTGATTGTTGACGGAAAGTCTTCATTAATCCAGATTCCTAATGAGTTCCAGTTTGCGGACTGAATGGCCGGGCAATTTGAAGGAACATCATTACAAGTGTCATCAAAGAAGGCGATATCTGAAGGCCCAGGAGGGTTGGTGCCATTGGACCAATTCAACCCATTATTTAAGTCATTGTCCCCAGCATTTCCAGTCCAGATAAATCCATTATCATCATCATTTTCTATTGTTCCTACACCCGTATGATCCACAAAGCTACCATGAGAGGGTGTGTCTAAAACCACCGTTAGATTTTCATCAAACTCTAAAGTGGAATCCGCAGTCGTGGCGACAGTTATGGTTCCAGAAGTCGCGGCACTGGAGAGGGTGAGGATGCCGTCAGTCGGAGTGGCATCGGAATCAGTAGCCGGAGTGGAGTAGTCGGAGTTGGCTGTAGTGGCCGTACTGTCATTAACCGTGTAGTTTAAAGTAAAGTCCGAGGCGCAGACTCCCTCTGACAAAGTGACATTAAAGACAAGATTTCCGCCTTCAGCAACTGTCGCATCAGAAATGGAAATATTTGGATTGGAGCTAGATTCAACAATCTCACCATCTGTCGGATTGACTGTTTGCGAACCCGCAGTAATAGTAGAGCAATTTTTTAGAACTCTAGCAGAGCTAGCAGCTCCTGTGCCATCTCCAACTGTCAAGGATCCATTAACATCTAAATTGAATGAGTTTAATTCAAGATCACCATTTGCGACAACAAGAGATTGTGAAGAGCCGCTCAGATTAAGATTGGTTAGTAGCTTTAGTGAACTAGCAGATTTGTTGATAGTAAAAGTACCCTCAGGAAGAGTCCCGCTGGACTGAATTGTTTGTGCGGCTGACCCTGTAAAGGTGATATTCCCAGATCCACCATCAAAAGGTCCAGAGATCATGTTTCCTTCGAGGTTGATTGTCCCACTAAATTTTGTTTGTCCCGAGACAGATTCACTGAGAACAAGTAAATTGCTGACGGTTAAAGAATTTGATCCGCTTGTTGTAACGTTATTGTAAGGAACCGATGCTCCTGTAAATGTTCTTGTTATCTCCAATGAAGGTATAGTTAAATCTTTATTTATTAAAAGATTATAGTTTCGATTTACCCAGCCTCCACCGCTGACCTTGACATTTCCTCCGTTATTTATATAGTTTGCGGTTGCCAAGTATTGAAAGACGTCACCGCTTGTATCTAAGATATTTGGTTCAATGTGAATTTCGTTTGTTGGCCCGGAAAACGTTCCATTTTCCAAAAATAATTTGCGCGCCTTTAAGTCCGTTGTACCAGTTCCTGCGACAAGACTCCCAGAAGGCTTATTTAATTTGATCACGGGAAAAGTTCCGTCACCTACCACGTGATATTCTTGGTCTGCCGAGCCGATCAGTTCTAAAACTGCAGTACCTCCTGAAGTTTTTGGATTTGCATAAATGTTTCCGAGAACTTTAAATATTCCTGATACAACTTGTGTTTTTCCATTAAAAGAATTCGTCAGAGTGAAGTTGTTCGCAACATTTATAAGATTGTTGTTAGAAAAGTTATAAGTATTTTCAGGGGTTGAATTAAACTCTGAGCGATCTAAAGTCAGATTGAAAAATGTGAAATTATTAGGGATTTGGAAAGTATAAGCTTCTGAGGTTGACCTTCCTCCCGTTGCTCTTACCGTTCCACTATTGTGGTTGAAAGTTCCTCCAGATACTTGAAAAATAAGCCTTGAAGTGGTTGTTGTAGTTATTAATAACTCGCCGCTCGTTGATGTAAAGGAACCACCAGATTGAATAAATATACCATTTCCTAAATGAATTGTGGCCGATCCTCCACTAAATGTGCCTCCTTGAATTATCAGATTTTCAACTCCAACAAGAATCGTATTACTTCCACTTTGAGTGAACGTGCCAGGAAAATTAGAAGCTAGCCATATTCCCGCTACGGTAACACTTGATGTTGTGGCAACATCACAGTTAGCCGGAATGTCATTACAAGTATCATCAAACAGTGCGACATCACTAGGTCCTGGAGGATTGACTCCGTTAGACCAGTTGGCGCCATTGCTAAAGTTATTGTCTCCGGCGTTTCCGGTCCAAATAAATCCGTTGTCATCATCATTTTCAATAGTACCAACTGCAGTGGCATCCGACAGAGATCCGTGAGAAGGGGTGTCTAAAACGACAGTGAGCGTTTCATCCAATTCTAAGGTCGTGTCGGTAGTTGAAGCGATGGTGATGGTTCCAGATGTCGCGGCACTGGAGAGGGTGAGGATGCCGTCAGTCGGAGTGGCATCGGAATCCGTAGCTGGAGTGGAGTAGTCGGAGTTGGTTGAAGTGGCTGTGCCATCGTTCACAGTGTAATTTACCGTGAAGTTCGAGAAACAGACACCCTCACTGAGAGTGACATTAAAAACCAAATTTCCACCCTCAATAGTCGTTGCGTCAGAAATAGTTATGCTTGGATTTGAACTGGATCCAATAATCGCTCCGTCAGGTGAATTGGTGTTTTGAGTAGGAACTGTGACAAGTGAACAACCTTTTAATATTCGTGCGGAATTTGCTGCGCCAATGCCGTCTCCAACGGTCATTTGATCATTGATAACCAGATTGTTAAAGTTTAGATCAAAATCCCCATTGATGATGGTAAGGTCTTGCCCAGTTGAATTTAGGGAAAGATTGGAAAGAAGCGATACGGTATCACCAGCATTTGTTTTGTTTATAATCCAGTTTCCTGAGGGAACCTCGGTTCCCGTCGCAGTTATAGATTGAGGATTAGGTCCCACAAAATTTATGGCGGCGTTTCCGTCTTTTCCGCTGCCAAGGATACTCAAGTCACCGTAAAGTTCAAAAGTACCGTTATTAATTGCATTTCCACTTGCACAACCATCTATTAACGAAAGATCTCCAGTTACTTTCATAGTTCCACTATTTAGATCCACAACGCCACCACAAGATTGATTGAAGGTCACACTTGGATAGTCGATAGCACCTGGCACTACAGTTCTGGGTCCATTTCCTAAAAATTTTAAATCAGCAGAATTCCAGTTGATAGACCCGGACGTGTAGATGTAGTCATAATATAGATTTAAACTGGGTCCCGTTACAGATACTATTCCTCCTGTTGATGCGATTTCTAAACTAGGAAATCGAAAAGATCCTGTGCCAGCAGTAGTATTAATGTTTTGATTATTTGATCCAGCAATTTTTATGAGAGCGGACCCATATTTTCCTGCGTCAGTTACAACGATATCGCCCTTAGCAATTATGGTTCCATTATCGAGGGCACTACTTGCAGTACAATTGCCTTTTAATTCAAGTTGTCCATTGACGCTCATTGTTTCTGAATTGAAGTCATAGGCTCCGGCACATGCTGATTCGATTACTACATTGTTAAAGTCTTTGTTCCCTGAAAAAACCTGACTGGTTCCACTATCATTGTACAGTTTAAAAGTTCCGTTATTGGAATTAAAGGTTGTAGCGGGATCAATTTTAAAATTATCATTGGCGATTAGGTTGGCACTGGTAGCGGTGAAGGAGCCACCATTGATTTCGGAGGCTCCGTTTAAGGTGATATTTGAATCACCTCCGACAAAGCTGCCGCCTGCCATTATCCATCCACTTGCTCCCACAATAATCGTTTGGCTAGAAGCATGAGTAATAGTTCCAGGAAAGTTGGCTTCCATATTAATTCCGGCGATGGAAACATCCGTGTTGACGGTGACATTACAGTTAGAACCACAAGTATTGTCAAAAGTAGCAACATCTGAGGCCCCGGGGGCATTGCCGCCAGACCAGTTAGCTCCCGTACTCCAGTTTGTGTCTGGCGAGGCAGCTCCGATCCACAAAAAAGCATTGGGAATGTATTGGATCGAATTGTCCGTACTTGATGAAGCGGACGTATTTGAATTTCCAGCCACATCGTCAACAAGACCTATGCCAATACTTGGAACAATGGTTCCCATTGGGGCAACGGCTGTGGCTTTAAGAGAGTAATTTTGATTGTCTCCGCAAGATGTGATAGTCCAAGTGAGAGTCGTTCCCCCTCCAGTGCCGCCATTACTGACATCTCCTATAATAAAAGAAGAACCGGTGATCGCCTCGGAGAAGGTCACTTTAAATTCTAGTGGTAGTGTAACGGCTGGATCAGATTGATTGGTGAAGCTACAACTCCCAACGGTTTCACTGATACTTTGATTCACGGCGATGGTCGGAGCAACGGAATCTTTTGTAAGAGAAACAGTTGCTTGAGTAGCGCTGTTTCCAGCAACATCCTCGTGATCGGCGGTGATAGTAATAGTGTCATCATCCAGGCTCGACAGGTCTAAGTTCACTGTATAACTGCCAGCAGTACAAGTGGGTTGAGTTCCAGGCGTAACAGCTGTCGTTCCCCCATTGGTGTCATCAGCAGAAATAGTGACTTCTTTCCCGTTTTCAGAACAGCTTCCTGAAACGATAAAGGTACTTTGATTCCCATTATTAATGTAATCTGTTGCAATCGGGGATGTGAATGTCACTGTGGGAGTCCCTGTATCTTTAGTTAAGGAAACAGTGGCCTGCGTAGCACTGTTCGCTGCTGCATCGGAATGATCGGCGGTGATGGTGACAGCGCCATCAACAAGGCTTGATAAGTTTAAATTAACTGTATAATTTCCAGCGGAACACGTAGGTTGAGTTCCTGGAGTGATAGCTGAGATTCCGTCATTAGCAGTGATAGTGACCTCTCGACCATTTTCAGAACAGCTTCCAGAAACGGTGAACAAGTTTTCGTTACTGCTATTTATATAGTCAGCCGCAAGAGGAGAAGTGATCGTAACTGTCGGGGCTCCAGTGTCTTTTGTAAGAGAAACTGTGGCCTGGGTTGCGCTGTTGCTTGCAATGTCTGAGTGATCGGCAGTAATAGTAATAGTGTCATCATCAAGACTTGATAGGTTTAGATTGACTGTGTAACTTCCAGCAGCACACGTGGGTTGGGTCCCTGGGGTGACAGCCGTCGTGCCCCCATTGGTGTCATCAGCTGAAATAGTGACTTCGCGTCCATTTTCCGAGCAGCTTCCCGAGATGGTAAATGCATTTTCATTTCCAATATTAATGAAATCAGTAGCAATCGGACTCGAGATAATGACTGTGGGTGTTCCAGTGTCTTTGGTTAAAGAAACAGAAGATTGCGTGGCACTGTTACTGGCAACATCAGAGTGATCTGCGGTGATAGTGATCGTGTCATCATCAAGGCTGGAAAGATCTAGATTCACTGTATAGTTTCCTGCCGCACATGTCGGCTGGGTTCCAGGAGTGACAGCTGTGGTTCCTCCGTTCGTGTCGTCGGCAGAAATAGTGACCTGTTGACCATTTTCAGAACAACTTCCTGAAATAGTAAACGCATTTTCATTGCCTATATGAATGTAGTCAGTGGCAATGGGACTGGCGATAGTGACAGTGGGCGCTCCAGTGTCTTTAACTAATGAGACGGATGCCTGTAGGGCACTGTTACTAGCAACATCAGAGTGATCGGCAGTAATAGTGATCGTGTCGTCATCTAGACTAGAAAGATTAAGGTTCACAGTGAAACTTCCCGCAGTACAAGTGGGTTGCGTGCCTGGAGTGATGGCTGTAGTGCCCCCATTGGTATCATCAGCGGAAACAGTGACTTCTTGACCGTTCTCCGAACAGGTTCCTGAAACTGTAAAGGCATTTTCATTCCCAATATTAATGTAGTTTGTTGCGAGGGGACTCGTAATAGTGACGGTTGGAAGTGAGGCATCTTTTGTCAAAGATACGGAGGCTTGTGTGGCACTGTTATTTGCGACATCAGTGTGATCCGCCGTAATAGTGATGGTGTCATCATCAAGCCCGGAAAGATCTAGATTGACAGTGAAACTTCCGGCAGTACATGTGGGTTGCGTGCCGGGAGTGACGGCCGTAGTTCCCCCATTGGTGTCATCAGCAGAGACAGTGACTTCTTGACCGTTTTCGGAACAGTTTCCGGTAACAGTAAATGAGGTCACGTTGGAGTCATTTATCGTATCGGTTGCAATAGGGGAGGTGATAGAAACTGTAGGAAGGCCAGTGTCTTTGGTCAATGATACAGCGTCTTGAGTGGCACTGTTTCCAGCAAGATCCGAGTGATCTGCCGTAATGGTGATCGTGTCATCATCAAGTCCAGAAAGATCCAGGTTGACTGTAAAACTTCCTGCCGAGCATGTGGGTTGAGTACCAGGTGCTACAGTGGCCGTTACTCCATTGGTGTCATCGGCAGCAATTGTGACTTCTTGTCCATTGTCTGAGCATGTTCCGGAAACGGTAAAAGAAGAGACATTTCCACTATGGATATAATCGGTCAAAATTGGAGAGGTGATCGCGACAGTTGGGGCTAAAGTGTCTTTGGTTAAAGAAACGGATGCTTGAGTAGCACTGTTACTAGATATATCCGAATGATCCGCAGTAATAGTGATGGTGTCGTCTTCAAGGCTAGAAAGGTTTAAGTTGACTGTATAACTTCCGGCAGAGCATGTGGGTTGTGTGCCTGGGGTGACCGCCGCCGTCCCCCCATTGGTGTCGTCGGCTGAAATGGTGATTTCCCGACCATCCTCGGAACAGCTTCCAGAGACGGTGAACGAGGCTTCGTTGCTTATATTTATATAGTCAGTTGCAATCGGTGAAGTGATTGTAACAGTGGGAGCCCCCGTGTCTTTAGTTAAAGCCACGGACGCCTGTGGGGCACTGTTATTGGCAATATCAGAATGATCGGCGGTGATGGTGATGGTGTCATCATCAAGTCCGGAAAGATCTAGATTAACAGTGAAACTTCCCGCAGAACAAGTGGGTTGCGTGCCTGGAGTCACAGCCGTAGTCCCCCCATTGGTGTCATCAGCTGAGACAGTGACTTCTTGACCGTTTTCGGAACAGCTTCCAGAAACGGTGAACGAGGCTTCATTACTTATATTTATATAGTCCGTAGCGATAGGGCTAGTGATCGTAACAGTGGGAGCCCCTGTGTCTTTCGTTAAAGAAACCGAAGCTTGGTTGGCACTATTACTGGCAATATCTGAATGATCGGCGGTGATGGTCAGAGTGTCATCATCAAGGCTTGAGAGATCTAAATTGACCGTGTAACTTCCAGCAGCACATGTCGGTTGGGTTCCTGGAGTGACTGCCGAGGTGCCTCCATTGGTGTCGTCGGCAGAAACAATGACTTCGCGTCCGTTTTCTGAACAGCTGCCTGAAACAGTGAACGAACTTTCGTTGCCAATGTTTACGTAGTCAGTTGCTAATGGACTGGTGATCGTCACCGTGGGAAGAGTCGCATCTTTTGTCAAAGAGACGGAAGCTTGCGTAGCACTGTTACTTGCTAAATCTGAATGATTGGCAGTGATTGTGATCGTGTCATCATCAAGTCCGGAAAGGTCTAGGTTGACAGTGAAACTTCCCGCAGAACAGGTGGGTTGCGTGCCTGGAGTGACGGCCGTTGTACCTCCATTGGTGTCGTCGGCAGAGATTGTAACCTCTTGTCCATTTTCCGAACAATTTCCGGAAATGGTAAAGGCTGCGACATTTCCATTGTGGATATAGTCTGTGGCAAGAGGTGAGGTGATGACGACTGTGGGAGCCCCAGTGTCTTTCGTTAAAGAAACGGAGGCTTGGATGGCGTTGTTACTGGCGATATCTGAATGATCGGCGGTAATGGTGACGGTGTCGTCATCAAGACTGGAGAGGTTCAAATTAACTGTATAGCTTCCAGCCGAACATGTGGGTTGCGTTCCCGGAATGACCGCCGTGGTGCCTCCATTGGTGTCGTCGGCTGAAATAGTGACTTGGCGTCCATTTTCTGAGCAATTCCCGGAAACGGTGAACGTGGCTTCATTGCCAATATTTATATAATTGGTAGCAATAGGTGACGTGATTGTAACCGTTGGGGCTCCGGTGTCTTTGGTTAGGGAAACGGAGGCTTGGATGGCGTTGTTGTTTGCTGCATCAGAGTGATCCGCGGTGATGGTGATCGTGTCATCATCAAGACTAGAGAGATCCAAATTCACTGAATAGCTTCCAGCAGTACATGTGGGTTGGGTACCTGGTATGACTGCCGCGGTTCCACCATTTGTATCATCCGCAGAAACCGTGACGGATTGTCCGTTTTCGGAACAGCTGCCGGTAACAGTAAAACTCGAGGCATTGCCGTTATTGATGTAGTCGGTTGCAATAGGGGCACTTATAGCTACAGTAGGAGCAACGGTGTCTTTAGTGACAACCAGTGAGTCATTGGCACTGGCGTGATCCACATTCACAGTTATAGAATCATCATCTAAAGAAGAGAGGTCAAGGTTCACTGTGAAACTTCCCGCTGTACAAGTGGGTTGTGTTCCGGGAGTCACAGCAGTTGTCCCCCCGTTGGTGTCGTCAACGGAAACGGTGACTTCGACGCCACTGGTTGTGCAATTTCCAGAAACGGTGATGCTGTTTTGGTTCCCAATATTTATATAACTAGCCGCAAGAGGTGAAGTGATGTTCACCACTCCATCATTGTCTTGGATGGTAATAGTGTGTGTCGTTTGCACCCCTAACTGACCATTTGTTGGAGTTCCTAAGGTAATAATAATGGTTTCGTCAACTTCTGGATTGACGTCATTTAATATAGATAAGGTCAATCCTGCTGCTAAGTCCCCAGCAGGAATGACGACAGTTCCCGAAACAAGATCGTGGTCGCTGCCGTTAGCAGTTCCACTAACTGTATAGGGAAGGGTGACATCAAGTCCGGAAACGTTTCCCAGAATGATTAATGCGGTCGCTGCGCCTGCACTTTCTAATTTCGTTTGGGCTGCATTTTGAAAGGACACCGTCGGAGTGGGATCGTCGTTTTCGATGGTACCTTTCGCAACAATTTGATTAGTGACTTTCCCGTTGATTTTAGTAAGCACCAAATTGAACTTCTCGTTGGCCTCAAATGACGAGTCGTCTTGTGTAGGGATTGATATGGTAAACGAAGTATCCCCGATTTCGACAACGACAAAACCACTGATGGCTATTAAATCGTCGCTATCACTATCGATGTAATTGACTGACCAGTGAACTTCGTAGCTGTTTTTAGCTGGCTCTTCTAAATTGAAATTAAAGTTAACGGAAGTCCCTTCGACACTGTCAGCGTCAGAGACACTAAAACTGGGAATGGGTGAATATCCATCTTCCCGTAAGATATCTGTGTTGAAGTTACACGACGTCAACACAAGAATCGAAAGGATTCCCCAAAATGCCTGAATACGTACCAGAATTGATTTTGGCATCATAGATATCTATCGGACGTTTGAGAGATCGACTTAATACTAGAGAGTGGAACAAATGTGAAGTATCACTCATATTTTGATCTTTCTTATGATGCTCGTAATATTTGTTGGGTCTGTCTCAATGTGAAATCGCACGGCCATTCACAGCTATTCCCAACAGTGTTTCATGCTCAGACAGTCCTCGCCAAGCGGAGCGGCCATAAATGTCCGCACCGCAGCTGCGGAACTGCGCTTGAAACACTGTTGGGAATAGCTGTGATTGGCCGGGCGATTTGATGTGAGCTCATCATTAGAATGGGTGAAAGAGAAAATGTCTTAATTTGGGAAAAGGATATTTACTTGAGGTGCAATTTTTGCCAACATAACTATGTGAGAACTCGAACTTTAAAGTTAGTTGCTGTTTTATTTGCCGTAGGCGCATTTTATTTTTTCTATCTTTCGTTGAATACTGATTTTTCGAAAGAACCGGACAGAAATTCTAAACCACAGTCAGGTCCAACAAAAAGCCCTGTTTCCGGTCCCAACTATGATAAAATTGTGGTTCGCGATGTGATCATTCAAGACATTGATCCAGGAAAAGGGAAGGCGTTTGATGTGAGAACAGAAAGTCAAATCGCCTATAAGGTTTTCGTTTACGACCCCGTAAAGAAAGCCAATAGAGGACAGCTGATTTCTGAATCCAAGACCGAAGGCGAAAGGTTCTCTCCAAGTCGAGTCTCAATGTATACTGGCTGGTATCGCAGTCTTTCGGGTTTACGAGAGGGAGGAAAGAGAACTTACATTCTTCCGCAACATCTATCAAAAACCTTCAAAAGATGGTCTATTCCAGAAAACGCAATGATACAGCTTGAGATAGAACTGTTAAAAATTTATTGATTCTAGTTTACGCTGCGTTTTTAGCTTTATGTAAAGCAATTGTCATCTCTTCCACCTGCCGATAGGTGAACTCAAGGAGATCTTGAGACTCTTCGACAAGAAGACCAAAACAGAGAACAGCCCCAATCACAAAACCTTCACTGGTGATTGGACAAACAGTTGCGTGATCGGGTAGGTCTTGAAATCCCCAGGCTTTGAAGAACTTCTCATTCACTTCGCTGCTATAGACCTTGCCGAAGAAAGGAAGTTTCGTACGTGAAACGATCCTAAAAATACTAGGTTGAGACAGAGAAATGGGTTCAATTGTTTCAGGCTCGTGGGCCGCCATAAAATTACTCCATCTCCAAGGAGTCAGTTGGCTTGAGTCACTGAGCATAACAATAGAGTAACGATACTTGTGATTCAAATTGTCCACTAAATATCCCAGGACTTCTGATTGAGAATCGGCATTGTGATAACTTTTTCCTGGTAAAAACTTTTCACCACCTATGCCGTAGGCTGCGGACTCTTGAAAGTCATTTTCGGAGCGATTTTTTAGGGGAGTCTTCTGATGGACGGAACTTTGGACGCCTTCGGAGTCCTTGGATTCTCCCAGTTGTGCTGTTTCGTTTTCCGCCATCTCAAAGACATCATGATCAGATGGTATAGGGCGTGATGTGGGTTCATCTATTTTTTGAGACTTCGCTTCATCGGGGATGTCGGGTGTTGGATCATTTATTGCTTTACTTGAATCTAGAGGATCTTCCTTTAAGGGTTCATCGACAGGGAGTGAACCATGAGCACCAATAGGTACAGCAATTGTTGGATCCTCCGTTTGCGAATCTTCAGAGTCAACCCCTGAATTTAAAGGCTCGTCGGCACTCAATCCTACGGGAACTTCTTCTTCACTTGAGGAGTTGAGCGATAAGCCGGAATCAATTTCTTGAGGTTCAATGTTAAATCCTTCAGGAAGCTCGCTAAAGGAAATGGCAGCATTGTCTCCTGAGTTCTCTTCTAGCGAATCATCCATCGGCATCGCAAAGAGGTCTTCTGCTGAAACGGAACTTTCGGAGGAAGCCCCTAAGGTTTCAGGAGGTGAAGGTGGCTCTTCGGTAACAGAACTATCTGATCGAGTATGTTCGTGCGCCATAGGAGGAGCTGGTGGTAGGTCCTCTATTGGGCTTTCTATGGATTCGATCTTATTTTCGTTATTGGCTTCGAAGGTTTCCGACGATTGATATTCAAATTCAGATTCCTCGATGTTTTCGATGGAGTCTTCTTCGTTAGAAGATTCATTCAAAGAGACTAAATCGTCCTCGCTCAGAGATAATATATCATTGTCACTTTCTTCTTGAACCACGGGCGCTGGTTCAATGGGACCTTGAAGATCGGGTGCCTCATCATTGGAAGAGTCGTTGCTGTTTATTTCACCTGAAAAATCCACGGCACCTCGATGGACGGAGTGCAATTGAGAGGGGTCATTTGCGGGAACCGGAACGGGAGGGAGTTGAGCAACGCCAGTGGGTTCTTGAGTGACCACATAAAAGGATTTACTCAATAGAACTAAGTCTCTTGGGTCAATAAGTATAAATTGAGTGCGAAATTCAAAGTGAGCTTTAGTAGGCGGTTCCACACAGGCCACATAGACGATGCCACTCCACATTCCAATGGGTAATAGTCCGTCTGGCCACTCGCATAAGGGAGCTAAATTTCTCCAAAGATCTAAAGGAGGAGGTGAGTCGAGAAACTCTGACTTTAAACTGGGTAGGCCGTAGTGATTTCGTGCCCAATTTAAATAAAGATCGGTTGGAATCTTTCCCTTTTGAAGGGCCCATAGGGTTACAGACTGTCCCGGATCTTTAGCTTCAAGCCAAGATTGGTACTCTTGAGGAGATATGCTTAGCTCTGTAACCCATGGTTTTTGTTCTGTCATGACAAGAGTCTCTTCGGTTTGGGTGCGCTTGATTTCAACGGAAAACAGGATTGATCAAAGTGGGCAGCAATATTCTGGACCAAGGGATAGGTTAAACGTGAACCTGATGTCCCAATAAGGCTCATTTGAATTCTGTATCTTTTTTTTAAATCGCATTTTTTCATTGCGGATGAATTTCGTGAGAAGATTTGTAAGTCTTGAATATCCCCTCAAAAGCGAGTTCGGTCGGTGCGCTGCTCGCAAAGCGAGCGGGGCTGCCGAACGCTTTGTTTGAGTCTTTTGAGGGGATATTCAAGACTTACAAATCTTCTCACGAAATTCATCCGCAATGAAAAAATGCGATTTAAAAAAAAGATACAGAATTCAAATGAGCCTTA
>JAGRAG010000154.1:0-175 GCA_020435025.1 Bdellovibrionales bacterium
ATTCCAGAGGGCATCGAAATTTCTGTTGATAAGAACACAACTGTTAATATCACAGGCTACAATAAAGAAGTTGTGGGACAGGTCGCAGCAAAAATTCGATCTTTCCGTCCACCAGAGCCTTATCTTGGAAAAGGGATTCGTTACTCTGATGAGGTTATTCGTCGTAAAGCTGGTA
>JAGRAG010000154.1:209-4019 GCA_020435025.1 Bdellovibrionales bacterium
AAATAGATAAAGAGAGGTTTGTTGTGAGACTGTTATTTCATAAAAAAACAGCAAAAAAGGTAATTAGTCGGTTAAAAAACCGTGTAAAGATTCGCAAAAAAGTTTCGGGAACTCTTGAACGTCCTCGTCTGTCTGTTTTTCGCAGTGGCCGTCATATGTATGGGCAATTGATTGATGATGTTGCTGGGAAGGTTTTGACTTCTTCTTCTACGTTAAAGGTGAAAGTAGAGGGCGGAAAAAGTTCTGTTGATGCGGCTAAGGCTGTAGGTAAAGACCTGGCAGAAAAAGCAGCAAGTAAAAATATTAAAAATATAGTCTTTGACCGAAGTGGTTATGTTTACCATGGCCGAGTTAAAGCATTAGCTGAAGGCGCCCGAGAAGGCGGATTAAACTTTTAAGGAGCATGGGTGTGGTTGAAGAAAAACTAGAATCAGAAGTTCAAGAAAGAGTGGTTGCCATCAATCGAGTTGCGAAAGTGGTTAAAGGTGGGCGCCGTTTTTCTTTCTCGGCTCTTGTCGTTTCAGGTGACTCAAAAGGACAAGTTGGCTTTGGAACTGGAAAAGCTGGTGAGGTTCCCGACGCAATTGGCAAGGCCAGTCGAATTGCAAAGAAGGAAATGAAGAGCTATCCGTTAAAAGAAGGACGAACGATTCCACATGAAGTTGTTGGAGAGTTTGGGGCAGCTAAGGTTATTTTGATTCCAGCATCTCCTGGTACGGGTGTTATTGCTGGTGGAGCTGTTCGGGCTGTTTTAGAGGCTGTTGGAGTAAAAGATATTCTTACAAAATGTGTAGGAACTCGAAACGCTAACAACGCTGTTAGAGCCACTATTGAAGGGCTCAGTCAGTTGGCAGTGGGCCAACCGAAAGAGTAGGAGAGTGCCGTGAGCAAAAGTTTTCGTGTTAAATTAATTAGAAGTCAAATTGGACTCACTCAAAGACAAAAAGATACTGTTCGCTGTATTGGGCTGCGTAAAATTGGTTCACAGGTTGTTGTAAAGGATAGCCCAGCAATGCGTGGTCTGATTCATAAAGTTCAGCATCTTTTAGATGTGCAAGTAGAGGGATAAAAAATGAGTTTATTAGCGGAGTTAAGACCGAAGAAAGGGTCCACCCATAAGAAGCATCGCGTTGGTAGAGGTAATGCTAGTGGATCAGGTGGAACTGCAGGAAAGGGACATAAAGGGCAAAAAGCTCGAAAGGGTGCTCCAATTCCTCGAGGCTTTGAGGGTGGACAGACCCCAATGGCGCGGCGTTTGCCCAAGTTTGGTTTTACGAATGCCATGTTTAAAACAAAGTATGAAATTGTGAACTTGAGCGATCTAGAGAAGCTCGATGGTGAAGTTTCACCAGATGTGTTGAGAAAAGCTGGCGTTGTTAATAAAGGTTTGGTTAAAATATTGGCCAACGGAAAATTAACAAAAAAGCTCAATGTAAAAGCACACAAGTTCAGTGGCTCAGCGAAGAGTGCAATTGAAGCAGCTGGTGGTACAGCAGAGGTCATAAAATAGTGTCTACACAAGGTTTAAGCATCCCGAAAGATCTGCAGAAGAGAATTTTATTTACACTTGCCATTTTGGCAATCTATCGAATGGGAGTGGCTGTTCCTACACCAGGTGTGGATGGAAAAGCAGTCCTAGAATTCTTCCAAGCTCAAAGTGCGGGTATTTTTGGTCTGTTTAATACCTTTACTGGGGGTGCGTTAGAGCAATTTTCTGTTCTCGCCCTTGGAATCATGCCTTATATTTCGGCTTCGATCATTTTTCAGTTACTTCAAGCGGCGGTGCCATACCTTGAGGCTCTAAAGAAAGAAGGAGAAGCGGGGCGTAAGAAAATTAATCAATACACTCGTTACGCGACGGTCGTATTGGCAGTCATTCAAGGATATGCGATGGCTAGCTGGCTGGCTGGCTCAAACACTCAAGACGGTCGGCCTTTGGTTGTTGCTCCAGATTTTGGTACAGTTCTACTTCCCTTTGAATTAGTTACAATTATCACTTTGACTGCTGGTACTTGCTTTATCATGTGGTTGGGCGAGCAGATCACAGAGCGTGGCATAGGAAATGGTGCGAGTTTGATTATCTTTTCCGGAATTATTGCCGCGGCCCCATCAGGAGCTATGAATCTTTGGAAAATGGTTTCTGCAGGAGAAGTTCGTGCGATCGTGGGCCTTTTAATCATTATCGGTATGATAGCCGTTATTGCTGCAGTTATTTTTGTTGAGGTTGGACAGCGGCGAATTCCTATCCAGTATTCTGCTAAAGGGCAGGGTAAGGATGCAATGAAGCAGCAGGGGAGTCACCTTCCTTTGAAAGTGAATTTTGCCAATGTGATTCCACCGATATTTGCGTCGAGCTTACTTATGTTTCCGGCAACGGTGGCTCAGTTTAGTGACGCAGCGTGGGTTCAGAATCTACAGCAGCAATTCACTCCTACTGGGTCCATTTACAATGTTTTATTTGTGGGGCTTATTGTCTTTTTCTGTTTCTTTTATACTGAAATTGTTTTTAATCCGACGGAAGTAGCTGACAACCTAAAAAAATATGGCGGCTTTATCCCAGGAATTCGAGCGGGAAAGAGTACCGCGGAATATATTAAAAAAGTATTGGATCGATTAACAGTTACCGGTGCAATATATTTAAGTGTAGTTTGTATTCTCCCCACTTTGCTGATTGATTACATGAATATTCCCTTTCATTTCGGGGGAACCAGTTTGTTAATTTTAGTGGGAGTGGCTCTTGATACGACTCAACAAATTCAGTCTCATCTTTTAACTGCACGTTATGAAGGCATGATGAAAGGAGTTAAAATGAAGAGTCGGAGGGTTCAATATTGAATATTGCGTTGTTCGGAGCTCCAGGAGCGGGAAAAGGAACTCAATCTGCTGCGCTTGTTGACCGCAAGGGAATGAAGCACATTAGTACAGGTGATTTGTTTCGCTATGCGATTAAAAATGAAACACCATTAGGTCTTGAAGCTAAAAAGTATATTGATGCCGGGAACCTTGTGCCAGATGCGGTTACTATTGGTCTTGTGCGTGAAGAATTAAAATGTGTAGGAGATACGGGCTTCATTCTAGATGGATTTCCTCGTACAGTTCCGCAGGCAGAAGCATTAGAGGGATTGTTACAAGAAAATGGTAAGACTTTGGATCAAGTGCTGTTTTTAGAAGTTCCTAAAGGGCAGTTAATGAGTCGATTGACTGGGCGACGCGTATGTAAATCTTGTGGTGCTGTCAATCACATTGATGCTAAGCCTACTAAAATAGAAGGTGTGTGTGACATCTGTGGTGGTGAAAGTGTTCAGCGCATAGATGATCAAGAGGAGACGATAGCCAATAGATTGGATGTTTATGAGAACTCCACTGCGCCGCTTAAAAGCTTTTATAAAGAGGCTGGAAAATTGGTTGAGTTAGATGGTACGGGGCCAACAGATGAAGTTTTCGAACGGATTCAAGAGGTTTTAGATAGAAATTAAGTGAAAGCCATTTAATTGGCTGGACTCATATCTTTTGAAATGATAGGTTGTGCCACCGGTCATTGTGTATGGGTCTTTTTGATGAGTTTTTTGAAAAAGGGTCTGGAAAAACAGCTAGTTAGAATGTAGCTGTTGAACGGGATGAGGTAAAAAATGAAAGTGAGAGCTTCAGTAAAGAGAATTTGCACGAAGTGTAAAGTAATTAAAAGAAAGGGTGTTATTCGCGTCATTTGTGAAAACCCCAAACACAAACAACGACAGGGTTAAGAAATGGCACGTATTGCAGGTGTAGATTTACCTAAAAATAAAAGAATGGAAGTTGCGTTAACATACA
>JAGRAG010000155.1 GCA_020435025.1 Bdellovibrionales bacterium
AAGTCTACTGCAGAGTCTTTTCTTTATAGAGATATTTTTATCTATTTTTTAAGAGAGAACCTTGGGAAATGGGTTCAGGGACTCTGGAGGTCTGAGGGTTTGAGCGAGTCAGAGTTCACGAAGTGGATTTTAAAGACCACGGAAAATCCTTTTGCAAGATCGGGGGATAAGGTGCGAAAGGAGCTCTCTGCCGATTCTTCTTTTTATCTTTTTCCCTCTTGGGAGATTTTCGATGATCCCAAAGAGTTTTCGATGGTAGCCCCTTCGGATCCTAAATCTGAGGTAGGGCCTCAATTTCCAGGGTCTCGTGCCTTACAGTCTCATTTTCTTTGGATGCAAGAAATAGCTAACATCGACGATGGTTTAAATTTTGGTGCTCATCAGCTATTGTATAAAACTCGTGAAGTGCTTTGGACTCTTTCTAATGAAATGGTGAAGGCGCATCACATTGGTAGCTCACAAGATTTATTTTACTTGACGGTGACGGATCTTAGAAATTATTTGACCTTGCCGCGAAACCTAAAGGAATTAGTAAGGAGACGAAAACGAATTTGGCAGATGAATGTCAATCAGCCAGAGCCTTGGGAATTTCCACATCATGGAAAAGAAAAATCAGCTGCCATCAATCAAAATTCCCTGACAGATAAAAAAGTATTGCAAGGACAAGGGAACGCGATGGGACGAATTGAGGGATTGGTTTACCAATTGCAAAACTTAGATTTCATTGAGGATATTCCTGTGGGAGCAATTGTTGTCACAAAGGTGCCTCATCCTATTTTGTTAAGAAAGTTTGCTAATATTAAAGGAATTGTATCAGAAACGGGATCTCGTTTGTCTCATGGGATTGTTTTAGCCAGTGAGTATAATATTCCTGTTGTCAGCTCTCTTCCTGGCATCGTTGAGCATCTACAGACAGGTGATAGTGTGATGTTGGACAGTTATTCAGGTGAGGTGTCTTTCAGTGAAACGTTATAAAGTTTTACTTATTGATCTTGACGGAACTTTATTGGGGTCTAAGAAGTATCTGTTGACCGCAAGTTTTGTTTTTTTCTTTTACCTCGCTTTTCGAGAGTTCGGTATAGGGCTCAGTAAGACAATTTCGCTTTTAAAGTCTCTTAGAGCCACAATGGAAATCGAAGGAGTTTCCAATAAGACCAATATGCAGCGAGCGGTAGAGTTAGTGGCCGCGAAGTTTCATTTATCACCAAGTGATGCGGAATCCGTACTGTCTAAAAAGTTACTTTGGGTTTTTAAAAAAGTGAAGTTTTGTTTTTATCCATTTTCAAATATTGATGAAGTCTTAAAAACTTTGAGTCAGCATCCGAATTGTCGATTGGTGTTAGCGACGAATCCAGCTTGGCCGAAGGAGTGCGTTTATGAACGGATTCGTTGGGCAGGTATTGACCGGAAATTCTTTGAGTTTGTGACAACTTCTGATTTTATGCACTCAGTAAAACCTTCGCCAAACTATTATCAAGAATTGCTTGATAGGCTAGGGGTGTGTGCTGCCGATGTACTAATGGTGGGAGATTCATATAAAAAAGATGCGATTTGTAAGGTCGTGGGGATTGATTTTCATAAAGTCACTTCGAAGGGATCGAGGGTTCATGGTTTTGAAGATCTTGTTCTTTTTGACGTGGCCCGACCAGAGGCGGCCTCACCTGAGCCGGCCCTATCTAGGCGGTTCCATGATCTCTAAGATGGTTGTTGTAACGGGAAGAGATGGGGCTGGAAAGTCGACTCTATTGAGTCAGGCGCAAAGGTCCATTCAGGAACTTGGCAAGAAGGTTCATATCTGCACAATATGGGACAACCTAAAGAGATTTCCCTTGAAGTCGAAGAGCGAGATTCAAAGTTACTTGACGTCTTTAAATAGCCAAGCTCGGCTTCTTTTTTTAGCTCATGCTATGATGAACTCCTTAGAGGAGTCTTATAAGGTGTCATCGGATCTTGTTTTAGTTGATAGTTATATTTATAAGTATTTGGTCAATGAACGGGCAAGAGGAGTGAGCGCCGAATTCGGTGGATTATTGTTAAAGATGTTTCCAGAGCCAGATGTTACTTTCTTTTTGGAGCTCAACTCGGAAAAGGCTTTTCAGCGTAAGTCTGAAATCAGTTCTTATGAATCCAATGGTGAATTTATTGATTTTCAAAACAGGATGGATCCTTATTGGCATCAGTATCAGCTAGAAAATCCACAATGGATTTCTATAGATGCAATGTTGTCTCCTGAAGAAGTCCATCAACAGTTTGTGACTTATCTTCAGAGGCTTTGGGAATGAATCTGTATGTCAATTTGCACTCAAATTATGGAAAGTCCGAATCCCTTATTCGAGAAATAATCGAAAATGGGGGGCTTGAGGGAGAGAGAATTGAGTCGATTTTTTGGGAAAACAACATAGTATCGGCTAAGCGATGGTGTTTGCAGCAGCTCGAAGAGGGACATTATTTGTTTGTGGCTGTGGGCGGTGATGGCACACTCAATTGCTTGTTGAATATATTGATGTCTATAGGTGAGGAGTATCCGGAGTATTGCGATCTCATCGAGATGGGCGCCATCGGAGTGGGCTCTTCGAACGATGCGCATAAACCTTTTTTACAGAGGAAGCGTCCCTATTTGCGAGTCAATCGCAATAGATTAAAGAAAATAGATATCGGTCAGGTGGAATGGGAGTATTCAGGTCAAA